>JAVVFP010000283.1:0-4507 GCA_032250495.1 Bacteroidota bacterium
CCTTGCTTCCGACCGCGACGACGAGCATTACCTCGTGCAGCGGCATTCCTGCTGCTTCACGATGCTCAACCTGTATCCGTACAACAGCGGCCACCTGCTCATCATCCCCGCACAGCATGTGTCATCGTATCTCGAACTCGAGGACGCCTGTTACCGGGAAATGCATGAGGTGCTTCGCGACTGGCTCCGCGTACTCGACGCGGTGATGCATCCCCAGGGGTTCAACTTCGGGTCGAATATCGGACGCGTCGGCGGTGCGGGAATCGATGCACATGTACATATGCACATCGTGCCCCGCTGGAACGGCGATGCGAATTTCATGCCGGTCATCGCGGATACGAAAGTGATCTCGGAATCGATGGAAGACACCATGCACAAACTGCGGGCCGGCTTCCATGCGCTTCCCACCCGCTTTTCCGATCCCATCTGATCCTTTTCGAACAATTGAAAGGAGCTCATACATGTCTGACAACGCATCACGCAATCTCCTCTTCGGCTTCCTCTCCGGCGCTCTCGTCGGCGGTGTCGTCGCGCTGCTTTACGCCCCCAAGACCGGGAAGGAACTCCGCGGCGAACTCGCCACCAAGGGCGGCAAGATGGCAGAGGATGTTGAAGGCTATCTGCAGGACGCCCAGGAGAAAGCGAAAATCATCATCAACGAGGGCAAGGACAAATCAGCTGCCCTGATCAGTGAAGCCAAAAGTAAAGCGGACACCCTTCTGCATGATGCAGAACAGATTCTCGGTGGCGCCCGTCAGCGTGTCAACGACGAGGGCGAGAAACTGAAATCGGCAGTCAAGGCCGGTGTGGACGCCTACAAGGACGAACGCGACAAGGGCAAAGAAGCCCCCAGCGCCTGATCCGGCTTGTTTCATACAAAATAAGGAGGCCCCGTGGCCACCTTGCAAAACGTACTTCTCCTCGTGCTGAGCGTCGGCGGCATCGTCCTGATCGTGATACTCACCGTGGTCCTCCTGCGCATCGCCCGTCTGCTGCAGCAGGTTTCCGATGATGTGCGACGCATCGGCGACGAGACGGTTCCGACGCTCAAACGACTGCAGCAGGTCGCCGACCGTATGGACGAAGCGCTGACCGTCGTGACCGATAACCGTGCCTCGGTTACGCGCGCTGTCGACAATATCCGCAATGTTACAGAGAACATTTACCGGCTCGAGAGCATCCTGCATGAGCAGCTCGAGCCCGCCGTCACCGGTATCGCCCAGCGACTGGCAGGCTTGCGGAAGGGCTTCGATACTTTTCTGGCGACATTGCGGAAGCGGCGGTGATTACAAAGGGACCGTATGCCGTGGAGGCGAGGAAGTCCTCGATACGTATGCTCATCCGCACCATGCGGATACGGCAATGGACGAAGAATGTCTTCGTTCTTTCGCCGCTGCTTTTTTCGAAGCATCTGTTCGACTACCACATCGTCCTTCACGCGGTCGCGGGGTTCTTTCTCTTCTCGATGATCGCGAGCGCCATTTACGTGCTCAACGACATCGTCGATGCGGAGATCGACAGGCAGCACCCGGTGAAGCGGCAGCGCCCGATCGCATCCGGTGCGCTCTCGATCACCTTCGCTGCGAGCGCCGTCGCGGTGCTCGTCCCCGTCACGCTCGTACTCGCCTGGCTGGTGCACAGCGGCTTCGCCGTCGTGCTCGGCGTGTATTTCGCACTCAACGTCGTGTATTCCTACGCGCTGAAAAAGGCGGTGATCATCGACGTGATGACCATTGCCGCTTCTTTCGTCCTGCGCATCGTGGCGGGCGCCGTCATCATCGATGTCCCCATCTCCGAGTGGCTGCTGATCTGCACTTCCCTGCTCGCGCTTTTCCTCGGCTTCAGCAAGCGCAGGCATGAGATGACCGTTCTCGAAAAGGACGCGCATGTGCATCGTCCGGTTCTGATGGAATACAGCACCTACTTTCTCGATCAGATGATATCGCTGGTGACTGCATCGACACTGATCTGCTACATACTGTATACCGTGGCACCGGAAACGGTCGACAAGTTCGGCAAGGGACTGCTGTTCACCGCGCCGTTCGTTCTCTACGGCCTGTTCCGCTATTACTACCTCGTGCATCAGAAAAACACGGGCGGAGATCCCACAACGGAATTCCTGTCCGACAAGGCGCTGCTCGGCAACGTCACACTCTGGGCACTCACCGTGATCGTGATTATTTACATGACCTGAAACTGAAAGCATATGAAAAGCAAAGTAGCAGTTCTCCACACCACGCCCGAAACCGTTCGTGAGGACTACATCCGGCTGATGGAAATGGCTGGAATGCAGGAAGCGCTCGATCCCGCGAGCACGACCATTCTCAAGGACAATATCAGCTGGCATTTCCCTTTTCCCGGCGCGAACACGACGCCCTGGCAGATGGAAGCCGTCGTGCAGGGACTGCGCAGGCATGACTTCAAGGACATCACCTGCGTGCAGAACAAAACCGTCGTCACCGACGCCTTCAAGGGCGAAGATCTCAACGGCTACGTCCCCATCTTCAAAGAGTATGATATCCCCGTCCTCTTCAATTTCAAGGATGAGGACATGACCTGGGTGAAGTACGAGCCGAAGGCGGAGATGCTCGTGCTGCCGCGCATCTACCCGGAAGGTATTTACATCCCGGATTACTTCTTCGGGAAAAACATCATTCACCTCCCCACGGTCAAGTGCCACATCTACACGACGACGACCGGGGCGATGAAAAACGCCTTCGGGGGACTGCTCAACACCAAGCGGCATTACACGCACTCGTGGATACATGAGACGCTCGTGGACCTTCTGGCGATACAGAAGGAAATCCACAGCGGTGTGTTCGCCGTCATGGACGGCACCACCGCCGGAAACGGTCCCGGTCCCCGCACGATGTTTCCCGTCATCAAGGATGTGATTCTCGCGAGTGCCGACCAGGTTGCCATCGACGCGGTCGCAGCCAAAATGATGGGCTTCGATCCGCTCAGCGACCTCAAGTATGTCCGTCTCGCCCACGACCGCGGTCTCGGTACGGGGGATGTACGCGAAATCGAAATCGTCGGCGATGACATCAGCAATGAAAACTGGGGATTTGAGGTGGGGGACAACGGTGCGAGTCGCGTCGGCGACCTGCTCTGGTTCGGACCGCTCAAGGGCATACAGAAGCTGTTCTTCCACACCCCGCTCGTGCACATGTTCGTCGCGGGCTCGGAAGTCTACCACGACTACTATCGCTGGCCGATCAAGGACCGCAAGGTATTCGAAGAGTGGAAGAAAAACACATCCTGGGGACAGCTGTTCGAAACCTACAAAAAGCAGGGCATCCTGGGCGACGCCGTCCGCGACTGAACTTAATCGCCTCCCGAAAGTGCAAGGGTGAAGGTAAACGTACTGCCTTCGCCCTTTTCCGATTCCACGCGAAGTTCCTGACCGTGCAGTCCGACCAATTCCCTGCAGAGGATCAGTCCCAGTCCCGACCCCCTCTCCTTCTCCGTCCCCGGAGTGCTCTTCGTCTTCGTGATGTCGAACAATCCGGCCAGCCGCTTCTCGTCCATTCCCACGCCGCTGTCCTGCACGGAAATGTAGAGCCTGCCCTCATCGCTCCGCTTCATCATCGTGACGCTGATCCGTCCGTCGCGCGCCGTGTACTTGACGGCGTTCGAGATGAGATTACGCAGCACGGTGGAAATCATGTTGCGATCCGCGTACACATCGATGGACGCGAGGTCCACCTTGAGCGTGATCTGCTTCTGTTCCGCCTGTGAACGGAGGAGGTTGTAGGTTCGCTCCATTACCGTGGATATGTCGAAGGTGTCCGGCGTGAACTGTATGGTTCCGAGCTGAATGCGCGACCATTCCAGAAGATTTTCGAGAAGGACGTACACGCTCTTCCCCGTCTGCTGCATTTCACGGAACAGGGTCTGTACGTCACCGATGTCGAGGTCGGTGAGATTTTCCGACACGTATTCGGCGATGCTCATGAAGCTGCCGAGGGGTCCACGAAGATCATGCGCGATGATGGAGAAAAACTTGTCCTTGTCACGAATGGTCTGGCGGAGTTCTTCCTGCGAGCGCCGCAGTGCGAGGTGCGTGGCGACGCGGGCGAGAAGTTCCTGGCGGTGAAAGGGTTTTGTCACGTAATCGATAGCGCCGAGGGAGAATCCCTTGATGATATCCTCGGCATCGGTGCGGGCCGTCAGGAAAATGACCGGGATATCCGCGGTCTCCGGGTTCTCCTTCAGGCGCCTGCAGGTCTCGAAGCCGTCGAGCTCCGGCATCATGATGTCGAGAAGAATCAGATCGGGGTGCAGTTCTGCGGCGATGGTCAGTGCCTGTTTCCCGCTGATCGCAGCGGAGATATCGTACTCCGCTTCACGGAGGAAACTCCCGAGAACCTGGAGATTCTTTGAAACATCGTCCACCATGAGCAGTAAGGGTCTGGATCGCTGCATGTCAATAACCGGGATTGGGGAAAGTCAGGCTTCGCGGCAGTGTTCATGCAATTTCTGCATGTACACGGCGTATTGTTGC
>JAVVFP010000284.1:0-4505 GCA_032250495.1 Bacteroidota bacterium
GGTACGGCATGTAGTCGCGGTAGACGTCGCAGCTGTTCTTCGTGTTGAAGATCACCTCGATCTTGTAGGAGCCCGCCTGCAGCGACGCGGGAAGCGTGATGTACTGCGTGCCGCTGAGTGGCGTGCCGAAGGCTTTCGACGCCTGGAAGCTGGTCTGGTACGCCAGCGTGTTCGTGGACACGTCGAAGAACTGCACGGTGAACGTCACTGTCGATGCGAACTCGGGGAAGGTCACCGAGTAGCGCACGCCGATCGAACCCGGTGCTTCGGCATATGCGGCAGGCATGCCGGCTGCGTCGACGAAGCTGTAGTTGAGGCTGCCCGGCGTGACGTAGCAGGCCTCGTCGGCGCCGCGATACGGATTGACGCGCTTCTCACCGTCGATATCGTCGACGACTTCAGGCAGCAGTGTGCCGAACAGGTCGGTGTCATCGTCCGAGGGACTGGCAAGGTGCAGATCGCCGTTGAATTCGTCGACGAAGCTGACGGTCTTGGAAATGGAGTTGGCATCCATGCCGGAGGCCGTCTGCAGGGCGGCGAGATCCGTGCGGTTGCCGGACCAGTAGGCGAGATTACTGCCGTTCGAGTACAGCAGGTTGTAATCCGAGGCCGTAATCGCGGAGGGACTGTTCACGTACCATGCGACGCCGGCGCCGGTGTGATACATGATGTTGTTCAGGTACTGCGAACTCGCGCCGTTATAGGTGTAGACCGCGCGGGAGGAGGTCGAACTGCCGTTCACATGCACGGTATTGTGTGCGAAGAACATGTTCTCGTTGTTGTAGGGGCGCACGCCGTAGGTGGTCGACGTCGTATTGAGCACGCTGACCATGTTGTTGACGAAGCGCGAGTTGCCTGTCTGGTAGTAACCGTCGTAATAGATGTACACGCCGTAACCGTAGCTGCCACCGTCGGAGATCATGACGTTGCGCTCGATGGACGTGTTGTAGCCGTAATAGAACTGCGCGATGTATTTGCTCGAGTAAGAGGAATTGATGAGGATGTAGTTGTCGACGAAGGTCACCTCACCGCAGTAATATCCGCGATAGCCCATGTAGTACTGCTCGGTGAACTCGCAGTCGCTGACCAGGAGTCCGTCCTCTGTCGACGAGGATCCGCTGCCGTACAGATACATGCCGTAGCTGCCGCCGCGGATCCCGCAGTCGACGAAGCTGTGACGGTGATTCATCGTCCCGGACGGCGAGTACACGACGGCCACGTTGGTCGACGTCGTTGTCACCGTCGGCGTGACCAGCTCGCATCCCTCGAAACGGTTGTCGGTGGAACTGCCGTCCATGACCACCACGCGTCCATAACTCGCGCTCTGCGCGGTCATGGTCATGTTGCGGAAGGTGGCGAAGCGCACGCCGTTGAGCGTGACGATGCCATTGTCGGCCGTACCGGTGGCATTGTAAGTGAGATTGACGTCCCCGCGATTGCCGGTCTCGGACTGGAAGGTGATGGTGTTGGTGGCGGAGGAGCCGGCGATGTCGCCCAGTTCGAAGCGCTCGTTGTAGCTGCCCGGACGCACATTGAATACCACCGGTCCGCAGAGGCCGTAGTTGTTGAGGTCATCCACCGCGGAGGTGAAATCCGGATAGTCCGGCGATGCGCCGCCGATGGTGAAGGTTCCGGCGATGGCGGCCTGCACGGTCACCGATGCCGTATCGTTGCGCGGCACGGTGTCCTGCACCCCATTCGGCATGGTCGGCCAGGCGGTGATGGTGTAGGGCATACCGGACTGGAAGTTCATGCTGGCCAGTGTCACCTGCGTCGAGCGGGTGGTGATGCTGACCGTATCGAGCATGCCCGTCCAGTTATAGGGCGTCTGTGGTACGCCGTTCAGCGTCCAGTTGATGGTGGCCGAAGTGAGCGGATTGGTACCGTAGTTCCGGAGCGTGACGGTGACGTCCTCATTGCCGGCACAGAAATTCAGGGGCGAATCGATCGAGTACACACCTGCGTCATCCGGTCCCGTCACCGGCGGAATATAGTACACTTCCGTGCGTGCGATGGTGCCACCGCTTTCGCGGGAACACGCGCCGATGGGCCAGGTGCCGGACTGCCATACCATGCGCTCGAGGGTGACGGACTGGCCGAGGATACTTGATGTGTAATTACCGGACGGAGTGGCGTAGGAGTTCAGGTTGGTCGTACCGCCGCCGTCACGGGCGCCGAAGATGGCGATATGGTCGCCGGCCTGGATTTCGACATAGCAGGGAATGATGCTCGTCCCGGCGACATTGTTCCAGTAACCGAGCGTCGTGCCCGTCGCCGTCGTCGGATACGCGGGCGGCGTGTTGGCGAATTTGATGATCTGCACGTTCTGGGCAGTCGTGCCGACATCGGTGGGAACGCGCACACCGACGATGACGAAATCCGTCGGCGCGGTGAACCAGAATCCGCGCACCTGCGATGCCGAATACGTGGACCCGTGAGCGGGAAGGGGAAGCATGGTCTGTGCGTGCAGCATCCCGCCGGCGAGCAGGACGAGCAGCGAGAATAAAGCTGTTTTCAGCAAGTGCGGTACAAATCGCATCTGCATACCTCGTGGAGTGTGGTTGGAACGACAGTGTATGAACGTCGAATAACGCGTGTCTACACAACCAACCGCACGTCGGACTTCCAGTACCGAATATGAAATGCGTTTCCCGAAGATCCACGCGGCGCAGCCGCGCAACCACTCCCCCGAGACACGGAGGGAAATACTTTCACAGAGCCGACCGGAATGGCGATGTCCGGTGAATGGACACTCACAGTGCGGCGAATGAATACCTATTTTCTGAAATCTCGTCCTGCCTGCACCGGGGAGACCGGGATCACGCGTTTACGAGATTTACTTCTCCGAAGTTATCAAGAAGATGCCATTCCGAACAAGGGCGAAATTTTCACACCGCGAATACTTCATCCTGCATCCAGGACAATCCCCTTCTGTCCGAGGGACAAATAAAATGCGAACAGTCCAGCGCATACTCGTCGTGCCCCTTGCTTTCCTCTGTGCGAAAGCGGATATTCTATTAAAGAGTCGGATTTCCAGGAGTATGGAGTCGGCGTGCGCACCACCGCACGCCCTTCGTCGTTTTATAATCTCGTGCTTCCGGAAAACCACCATTTTTTGAACGACTGACTGCAGGGTGCGCATGGGTGACAGATTCCGTTTCGCCTTCGATTCCACCGACCGCAAACGTGACGAGCGTGCCCTGGACATTATGCTCTACGGCATCGAACATGCGCATCTGGGTATTTTTCAGATCGCTGAGGATGCGACCATACTGTACGTGAACCGGTACGGCGCCACTTCGCTCGGCTACGCACCCGAAGAACTCACAGGCATGTCGCTGTTCGACATCGATCCATCGTTCGACGACGCATCCTTCGCCGCGGATCGAAAAGCAGCGCGCGCACAGGGCGCGAGCATCATCACGACGACGTATCGGCGCCGGGACGGCAGCACCTTCCCCGTCGAAGTGACAGCTCACTATTTCCAATTCGACGGAATGTCCTATTCGTATTCCTTTGTCAAGGACATCGGAGATCGGTTGGAGGCGGAACGCGCGCTGCGTGAGAACGAGGCGCTGCAGCGGGCATTGATCGATGCCGCCCCGGTGGCCATCGTCAGTCTCGACAGAGAGGGCAGGGTAATAAAGTGGAACGGCGCAGCGGAGCGGATATTCGGCTGGACTGAAGAGGAAGTGCGCGGGCACCTCCTCCCCATCGTCACTCCCGAACAGCGCGAGGAATTCACGGCGTTGCGCGAACGCATATGGAGCGGGGAGAGATTCAGCAATCTCGAGCTGCAGCTCGTGCGCAAGGACGGCTCCCCCATCATCGTCCACCTTTCGACGGCGCCGGTACGTGCGGAGGATGGTACGATACGCGGCATCATCTCCGTATTGGACGACATCACGGATGCGAAACGGAACGAAATGGAAATCACACGCCTCAATGCCGAACTTGAGCAGCGCGTGCGCGACCGGACGGCGGAACTCGAACACAGCAACAGGGAACTCGAACACAGCAACGAGGAGCTCGAGGCGTTCTCCAACAGCGTCTCACATGACCTCCGCGCGCCGCTGCGCCATATCAACGGCTATATCGACCTGCTGCAGCAGCGCTTCGCCGCCGAGCTGCCGAAACAGGCGCAGCACTATCTCGACACCGTCGCCGAAGCCACGAGGGAGATGGGAGCGCTGATCGATGACCTGCTGCAGTTTTCGCGCACGAGCAGAAAAAAATTGCAGCGCGAGAGGGTGGACATGGATGCACTGGTGGCGGAAGTGCGTGCCGACCTGATGGAAGCCGAGGATGTCGGACGCGAGATACGCTGGCAGGTGGACTCGCTGCCCGTCGTCGAGGGCGATCGCTCGCTGCTCGCACTGGTGTGGATCAATCTGCTCGCAAACGCGCTCAAATTCACGGGCAAAAACGAGGTCACACATATCACCGTCACCTGCCGGCAGGAAGCCCGCGCTCATGTCTTCACCGTCACGGACGATGGAGTGGGA
>JAVVFP010000285.1:0-4504 GCA_032250495.1 Bacteroidota bacterium
GGATGGCGGGCACCAAGATCCCGGACCTCAACTCGGGCCTGCGCATCTTTCGCAAAGAGGTCGCCCAACAATTCACCCGCATCCTGCCGGACGGTTTTTCGTTCACCACAACCATCACCCTGGCGATGCTCGAGCGGGGCTATCGCGTCAAATATGTGCCCATCGACTATCACAAACGCGCCGGCCGATCCAAGATCCGGCCGGTCTATGACACCCTCAACATCCTGCAGATCGCGCCGCGACTCCCCTGGCCGCCCACCGACGGCGGGGCCATCGGCATATACAACATCACGCGCTTCCTCGCCGCACGTGGACACCGCATCACCCTGCTCACCTTCGCGTCCGACAGCGCCGACAGAGGGGACCTCGAGCAGTTCTGCGAAGTCATCACCGTCCCGCACAGCACGCGCAACAATCCCTTCTTCGCGCTGATGAACCTTTTCAGCGCCATCCCCTACACGATGTCCAAATACCAGTCCCCCGCCCTGACTGCGCGTATGGACGAGCTGCTGCGCAGCCGCTCCTTCGACATCGTACATGTGGATCACATTCACATGATGCCCTACGGCTTCCGCGCGCAGGTGGCGCATCAGCGCTCCATCGTCCTTCGCGAGCACAATTTCGAGACCACCATACACCGCCGTTTCGCCGCGCAGGTGCGCTGGCCGCTGATCGGCGCCTGGCTGCGCGCGCAGGCCAACCGCCTCTACCATTTCGAAAGCGCACAGCTGCAGCACCCCGACATCATCGCCGCCATCACGCCCGAGGACGCGGAGAAAGTCCGCGACGTGCTTCCCCCGGAGAAACACGACAGGGTGCGCGTGATTCCCGCGGGAGTGGATGTGCAGGCGCACCGGCCACGTTCCGGAAATTTGGAACATGGAGCGCGTGAGCAGACGCCTGCCGGGCCTGACGGCCCGCTTGGGTCCCGCTTCGCGGGACGCGGGGAAGACGCTGTTGGGGAAGTGCAGCCGGAGCACGAGCGTCACGTCGTACTGCTCGGCTCCCTGGACTGGTCGCCGAACAGGGATGCGGCGGAGTGGTTTGTGGAGGATATATGGCCGCGGGTGCGGAAGGAAATTCCGGGCGCGCGCTGTACGATCGCCGGCTCGCGTCCCCCGAAAAAGCTGCTCAGGGACGCACCGTCCGGCGTGACCGTGGCGGGTTTCGTCGAAGATCTCGACGCCTTGTACGCCTCGGCCGACGTCATGGTCGTCCCTCTTCGCATCGGCGGCGGCATGCGCATCAAGCTGCTGGAATTCTTCGCCCGCGGCAAGGCCGTCGTGTCCACCGGCATCGGTGCCGAGGGCAACGAAGCGCGGGACGGCGAGCACATCCTTCTCGCGGACACCGCGGAGGACTTCGCAGCGGCCATTGTGCGTCTCCTCCGCGATGCGGAGCTTGCGCGCAGCATGGGCGCCGCCGCGCGCGCGCTCGTCACCGAGCGTTACAGCTGGCAGCGCGTCGCGGAGCTCTTTGAGTACGCGTACCGGGATGCGCTGTTTCGCTGACGCTGTGTTGCGCTGCTTGCGCAGCGCGCGAGCATCGCAGTCCCGCTGACGCGGACGCGTGAGCTCGCCTGCGGCGACCGCGTGAATGCGGAGCACTTTTCACGCGTTCCGCGAAGCGGAACCCCCGCGCGCCCCTGGCGCGCACGCGTTTGCCGGAGGCGAACACAAGCGCAGCGACAATAAACAGAAATGAGATAGACACACACCTACAATGCCCACCGACCACCTCATATGGTACATAACGGCCGCCGCGTCGCTGCTCGCGCTGCTCGCGACGTACGCGCTGTACCCCCTGGTCATGGCCTGGCTGGCGCGGAGCAGGGGTCGTCCCTGGAAAACCGACGAGGAGGCGCTGCCCGCGGTGACCATGGTGATGGCGGCATACAACGAGGAAGCGGTGATGGCCGCGAAGATCGCGAACTTCCGGGCGCTGGACTATCCGCAGGACCGCCTCTTCCTCCTCGTGGGATCGGACGGCTCATCCGACGGCACACATGCCATACTCGACGCCGAGGCCGATGCGCGGGTGTCCTGGCATGCCTTCGAACGCGGGGGCAAACTGCGCAGCATCAACCGGCTGATGCAGCATGTCCGCACTCCCCTCGTGGTGTTCTGCGACGCGAACTCGATGTACGCGCCGGATGCCATTCGCAAGCTGGTGCGACATTTCGCGGACGACGCCGTGGGCGCGGTCTGCGGCAACCTGCAACTCCTGTCCACCACCGAAAGCGTGGGAGGCGAGGGGGAGCGCACGTACTGGACGTACGAGAATTACATCAAGCACTGGGAGGCGCAGTATCAGACCGCGCTCGGCGCCACGGGCGGCATTTACGCCATCCGCAGCGCGCTCTTCCAGCCGCAGCCCGAACACACGCAGGTGGCCGACGACCTGCTGCTTCCACTGCGCATCACGGCGGAAGGACACCGCGTGGTGTACGAAAGCGCGGCCGTGGCCACGGAGGCGACCTCGCCGAGCATGCGCGCGGAGTTCCGGCGCAAAGTGCGCGTCGCCCGCACGAGTTTCAATTGCCTGCCACAGCTGCTGCGCATTTTCGGCCGCTATCCCCTGCGCGTACGCATGATGATATTCTTCCACAAGTTCCTTCGCTGGCTCTCCCCCTTCCTCTTCCTCCTCCTCGCGCTTTCCGTGGTCATGCTGGCGGACAGTGACTGGGTGCGCTGGCTGCTGTTCTGGCCCATGATCGCCTTCCTCGCCCTGGGCGCACTGGGATGGGCGGTGGAACTGTCCGGCAAACGCATGGGGGCGCTTTCCCTCCCCTTCTATTTCCTCGCCATCAACGCCGCCTTCCTCCTCGCGTGGATCACCCTCCCCTTCCACCGTGCCGCACCTACCTGGGAACCCTCCGAGCGGTAAAGGCAACCACCCGCCTCTGCTTCCTCCTATAAACCGACAGCCCAGTGCGTTGCCGCGGCGATACCGATGGCCAGCGAGAAGCTCAGCAGCGTGCCGATGAGCACATATTCCGCCAGCTTCTGTTTCCTTGCCTCTTCGAAACGCAGGATGGACTTGGCAGCAACGAGGAAACCGATGCCTTCCGGTTGATCAATAAATATGAACAGGAAGATCAAAACCCGTTCCAATTTCCCAATCCAGGCTCCGCCATTTTCAAGTCCGTCAATCTCCAGGGCGTTCCGCTGCTTTATCATCCCGGCAACCTTTTCAATATAGTATCCTGCACCATGAACCGTCGCAACGAAGCCGCCGATACTGACGATAAGGGCATAACCATGACCCTGAAAAACCGGCACCGAGTCTGTCCCTGTCAGGTACCACGCGATTCCAAGCAGGCTGAGGGCATGTGCCGCCTGATCCCAGGCAAATGCACCGGCCGAATCCGATGTCCATTTCTGCTTGACGAAGTCAATTGAAGTGTGTGTGACAAAAACTGCCAGCGGCAGTTCCCAACACCCCCAGGCCTGGTACAGCGCATACACCAGCGCTGCGTGAATCGTACCGTGCAGCAGCAAAAACGAAAACCGCGTTTTCTTTCCCACGAGCCATTGCGGCTGCAGAAAGAAATCTCCAAGGAAATGCGCTGCGGCGAGGATAGCAATCGACTGTTCCACGACCTTCCTTCCTTATTACTCTCCGGATTTGCTGTTCCCCGCCCTCCCTCGAAGCAAGCCACAGGGCTTGCTACAGGCCGATGCAAGCTTCAGAGCTTGCTTTGTGTTTCGATGAATGTCAGCGATTTTTCCACACGAGTCCAGCAGGCACGATCGAGCGAATCGGCAATGGCCTGTCTCGTGACGGGTTTATTGGTCTGAGGATTCGGTGGCGACGATCTGGCGATATCCTCCTGGGTCAGTCTTTCGAGTGCCCCATGAACAGCGCGGGCTTCAGCCGGCGTCCATTCGCGGATCACACAATCCAGCAGAGGTGTAACTGCAATGCCGACCATCATGAATGCCGAGTGCTTTTCGGGTATCACAGCGAAAGACATTTCAGAAGATCCCATGGAATCCAGGTTTTTACCGGAGACCGTGAATGCGGGGCCCCTGGAATCGGAAATACGGGATTCCGAGATCATCTCGATTTCGCCCACCCCGATGGAGACGCGACTGTCGTATCTCGTGCTTGTATCACTTTGGCGTTTGAGTGCAGTCCGCAGATACACCGCGACCCGGAAACTCAATGCGGGGTTTGAAATCAGCATTTGCCAGCTGTCGTGGCGGAAGGTGTCGAGTTCACCGACGACGCAGTGCGGATACAGGTTTGCGAACTTCCCTGCCGCTTCCCGCAGCCATTGCATGGCGTCAGCGCTCTGCTGACCGGTCAGTCTGGATGAGCCAATCAGATCCCCTGTCAAAACAGCGTACCATTCTTTCTTCATATGATGACCTACTGGTGGCTGTCGGCGGCTGCGTTTCAGGCAATATACGGTTTATCGGAGAGGGAGGCATACAAAGGCAACCAGCCGCCTTTCGTCTTACCCGATACGGAAGATTTTCTTGATGTAGCGACGTAGGAG
>JAVVFP010000286.1:0-4497 GCA_032250495.1 Bacteroidota bacterium
CAACGCGACGCTGCGCATCGGCGGAATAATTCTCGTCGAAGCCGCGCTGAGTTTTCTCAATATCGGTGTCCAGCAGCCGACGGCCAGTTGGGGAAACATTATATTTGAAGGGAAGGACGCTCTCTCCAATGCCTGGTGGATTTCCACGCTTCCGGGCTTCGCCATCGTCCTCGTCGTCGTGTGTTTCAACCTCGTCGGCGATGGCCTGCGGGATGCGTTCGACCCGATGCTGAACAATGAACGAGTCTGAGAACGGAGGATGCATATGACCAGTGTGGAACAGCACAAGCTCATCCGGGAATTGCGCGATTACGAGAACCGCATGACCCGCGAGGAACAGGAACGCTTCGACATGTATCGCAAGCGTGACAAGGACGACGAAGACCTTGATCGCCTCTCGAAAGTGAAGCTGAAGGAACTGTACGAGAAGTATGTCGTTTCCGGACGCCCCAGGGGAAATCCCCTCGATGCACTCTTTGGAGGAAAGCCGGAGTAGTGCATTGCCCCGGTCACGGGGATTCGTTATTTTTTCGCGGGCATTGCTCTGCATGCCCGTTTTTCTTTTCAGCCATCACATGGAAATATCGTGAAGGAACAGCAGCGCAACGAAATCAAGGTCGGTATGACGGTGCTCATCGGCATACTCGTTCTTTTTGCCGGCTTTTTCGTTTTCAAGGATTGGAGCATAGGACGGGCGGAATACCCGATCCGCATGTCCTTTCCCGTATCCGCCGGACTCGACATCGGCGACCAGGTCTCCGTCAACGGTGTGCGTGCCGGTAAGGTCGTGGAAGTGGCGCTGGTAACGGACGGGGTGGAAGTGAAAGCCATGATGCGAAGCGGCGTCACCGTGTACGATGATGGTCTTCCCGTCATACAGATGCTGGAGCTGATGGGCGGGAAAAAAATCGACATCCGCCAGCATGGCAGCGGCACTCCGGTGGATGCCGGGACCGTGCTTCACGGACGCGTCGATCCCGACATCGCCGGGGCGCTCGGACTGCTCGGCGACATGCAGGGCAGCGTGCGCGATATCGCGACACAGGCGGATTCCCTGCTCCGCGGCGTGAACGCCATCGTCGGCGACGAGGAATTTACCCGCTCCCTCAAACAGACGGTCGCCAACCTGCATGTTCTCACAGACGATCTGCGCAGCTACATGACGCGCAACAGCGACAATATCGATCATTTGACGCGCAACATGGTGACGCTGACCGGGAGAGTGGACACCATGCTCGCGGATTTGCAGCCCGCGATCACGGGGAGCCTGGAAAAATCGGACCGCGTTCTTCGCGGGGCGGATTCGCTCATCACGGAGGTTCGCGGACTGGTGGGTGAAATCCGCGACTCACGCGGACTGCTGCACCATGCCATACATGACACGTCACTCGTCGGGCGCCTGGACCGCATGCTCATTCGACTCGATACGCTCACTTCCATCCTGATCGAGGGCGAATTCAATACGAACATCGATCTTTTCTGAACCTCGTCCTGCATTTGACTTTCACGCAAATTCCGACGAAATTCGTTCATTCTACCAATCCGGTGTGAATACACCACGACCTCCCCGAATCATGCCGTGCGGGGAGCACCGGCACGCAATTCCGAATTCCTTTTTCATCTCCATGGAGGCAGTATGAGTCTTGTTGATCGTGCGAAAAATATCATCACATCACCGAAAACCGAGTGGGAGGTTATTTCCAATGAACCCGCGGACATCGGGAGCATTCTGACCGGCTATGTCATCCCGATGGCGTTGCTCCCCGCGGTGGCATCCTTCATCGGCTACGGTATTATCGGCGTCGGACCGTTCTCGAGTATTACCGCCGGTATCGCCTATGCGCTGCTCAGTCTCCTTTCCACGATTCTCGGAGTCGTGATCACCGCGTTTGTCGTGAACCTGCTGGCAACCGGTTTCGATTCGGTGAAGGATACGGGCAAGGCCATGCAGCTCGTGGCGTACGCCTATACACCGGCCTGGGTCGGCGGGATACTGAATATCTATCCGCCACTGATGATCATCGGCGGTCTCTTCGGTCTCTACGGCATTTACCTCATGTACCTCGGCTTCCCGCATATGATGCAGACCCCGAAGGAAAAGGTGGTCGTGTACATGATTGTGACCGTGGTGGTACTGTTCGTCGTCTACCTTGTGATCGGCGGTATCCTTTCCACGATCATTTTCTCCATTTTCGGACTTTCCATGCTTTCGATGATGTAATCCCAGACGTGAAGGAAAAGCAAAACGCCTCGTCCCGGTGGAAAGGGACGAGGCGTTTTGCTTTTACAGGAGGATCTGAGAGACTTTATTTCTCGTAAGCGAAGCCCATGCAGTCCTTGGAGGCGTCAAAGGCGGTTTTGCCTGCGGCGACCATATCCTGCCAGATCATGCCCTGGGTACCGAAGGAAAGGCTTTTCGCATCGTAACCGAGCACACGGAGGATGGCGGCGACGTTGGCGCTCGTCTGTCCGGTGTAGCAGTACACGGCGATGGTCTTGTCCGTCGGGAGGGTTTTGAGGAAGGCATCGGAGGCCAGGTCCGCTTTCGGGGTGTACTGGTAGGCGCCCGGAATGTGACCGATGCCCGTGTAGTCGCCCATGATCCAGTAGTTCAGGATGAAGAACTGATCCGGGGCGGCGAACACGGCTGCCGCGGAAGTGGCGGCTGCGCCGTAGTCTTCGGCGTGCACGGCGGCCACGCGGGCTGCGAGAATCTCGGCGCCGGTGGTTTTGCCCGTGTTGATCGCAGGCAGGTCGCCCGCTGCCGGCTTGGCCGGCGCAGCGTCCTTGACGAACTGGGTCTGGTAGTCACTGCCCGTCTTGGAGCTGATGCTGTCGAAATCGGGGTGCCAGCTGGACATGCCGTACTTCATCGAGGAGACGTTGTTGTAACCGCTCATGCGGAGAATCGCGGTCGACCAGGCGGCGGACTGCCCCGAGTAGCAGATGATCACAACCCGTTCTTTGGAGGCGAAATTGTTTGCCGCTGCGTGGGTGAGTAGATCGGCACGCGTCACGTTGACGGCACCGGGGATATGGCCCTTGGCATAATCCGCCGCCGAGCGAATGTCCATGATATACCACGTATTGGCGCCGCTGACGTTCTCGTACACCGCCTGTGCGGTCACGATGGAGGGACAGTCGGTATTCATGTAGTTGCCGTTGGGGCCTTCGAGCTCTGCGACGAGAAGCTCGGACTCGACAGGTGCGGGGGTTATCGGGTCATCGTCATCGTCCGAACAGGCCTGTGTAAAGACCAGCAGCGGGAGGATGAGCAGAAGTACTGCGTAGTTCTTGAGAAGTTTTGCGTAGTTACTCATAGGTGCTCCTTCATGAAGAGGATCAGGGGTGGTGATGAATTATTTCCAGCTTGACGGGATTGCATTGTCGACGACGACCGAAGCATTGGCGTCTTTTTCCCACTGCTCCTGCAGATCGTCGTTGAAGAGGTACCACTGCCTGTTCACACCGTCCTTGATATGGCAGGCGGCGGCGCAGCTCTGGCCAGCCTCCACTTCCGTGCGCGCGGTCCATCGCTTGATGTTATGCGGTGTCGCATGACGGAAGGTGGGTTCGGAGGCAAAATTGGCCATGGTGGGGATACCGTAATTGCTCCACGTGTCGGGCGCGGCGGGGGCATGGCGCAGCACGACGTACTTGAAGCGCTTGACGCCGGGCAGGGGGTTGAGCCCCATTTTGAAGCCCATATACGGGCCGTTGCGCACGCCGGTGTCCACGTGGCAGCTGCCGCAGTTCTGGTAGTCCTGGGAGTGACAGCTCTGGCAGCTGATGGTATCCCAGTGCATGTTGTGGTAGTTGTTGGCGTTCTGCGCGCCGCTGTGACAGTCCTCGCACTTCGGCTGATTCGGGACGGAATAGCGCTGCGTGTATTTCGTGCCCGTTCCGTGCATCTCGTCCGCCGTGTGGCAGTTCGTGCACTGTCCGCCAGGCAGCTTCATGTAATGCACGTCCGGACGTGAGCCCGCCGCTTCGCCGAAATAGGCATTGGCGACGCGTGCGGCATGACAGGCCGTGCAGTTGAGGCGCATGTCGGGGGATTTTTTGAAATCGTGCGCCGCGAGGAAACCGCCGCCGGCCTGCCTGGGACGCATGACATGACATTCGCCGCAGGACGCGTGACACTTGCCGCAGTTCTTGTCGTAGCCCTTCTTGAGGGCCTCCGGGTAATTTTCATAGCTGGGGAAACCGCCGCGCTTCGCCACCATGTGCTTCTGGCCGAAGCCCTGGGTGTGCAGACTGTTTTTGTCGCGCGATGCGATGGACGGGTGGCAGTTGCCGCAGTACTTGTCCGCCTGCTTCGAAGGACTCGCCACGAAATCTCCGCCGTGCGCCTCGTGCTTGTCCCGCGCCGGGGCCACGCCGCCGTGGCAGCTCTCGCAGGCCAGCTTCCCGTGTGCGGAATTCAGGAACTTCTCTCCGTTCTGACCGCCGACATAGACTTTCAGCCAGGCTTCCATTTCAGGCAGTTCGCCACCG
>JAVVFP010000287.1:0-4494 GCA_032250495.1 Bacteroidota bacterium
GTGTGAAGCCGCCGCTGCCCGCGACATCCGGTGCCGAGGCATGCGTCTCGGAATCCAGCAGCAGGCGGCCAGGACAGTACATGGTGATGATGGCATCCACATGTCGCTTGACGCTCCCCGCGCAAAGGTCCTCGGTGGGAATATTGAAAACCCGGCGCTCCGCCTGCTGCGCCACGGTCCCGTTGAAAAACTCCTGCACGGGGTCATCTGCGAAAAGATCGATGGTCATACCTGGCCCTCCTGGCTTCTGTTCAGTCCCGTACTCCGGAAACGCCGCGCTGGAAACGTGGCCGCTGGAAACGTGGCCGCTGGGCGCACACGAGGCCATGCGGCCATTCCCGTCGCTACGGTACGATATGCGCTTCGCGGGACGGGAAATGCACGACATTTCCTGACCGCGCGATATGCTCCGGCAGTAATTGATGGAGAGGGGTGGACAAATGTGCGCATTCCCGCGATGCGAAACAACCTTTTCCCGCACGGAAGAAAACGGTCGACACGATGACGGTCGGGCGCTGAAGCCTGCTCAGGCGCTATGGCCCGGTCAGGCGCTGAAGCCTGCTCAGGCGCTATGGCCTGGTCAGGCGCTGAAGCCTGCTCAGGCGCTATGGCCTGGTCAGGCGCGCATGGATCACCGCGTGCGCTCCCCGCCTGCCAGGAATACGCATCGTGCGCAATTCCTCGACGATAAAATGCCTGGAGAAAAGCGCACGCAGTTCCGCCTCGGAAGAAAAATACAGCGTAGTGCCGATGGGAGTGCGTCGAAGCTTGCCGGTGCCGAACTGTTCGTCCTCTTCACTGAAGCAGACCGAGACATATGACGCACCGGGATTGAGAAGATGATGCAGGTTGTGCATCCAGGCGGGCCGCAGGACGGGCGCGATATGGTGCAGCACCTCCCATTCCCAGGCGAAATCGAATTTTTCAGTGATTGCCGGTGGGACGGCAGTCAGGTCCGCCGTGACGAAGCGGCAGTCGAGTCCCTCGGCAGCTGTCCTGCGGCGGGCTATAGCGACTGCCGTCGGTGCGATATCCACTCCCGTCACATCGAAGCCGTGGGCAGCGAACACGCGTGCGTGGTTACCGGTCCCACAGCCGGCCTCGATCATGCGACACGGCAGTATGCGTCCCGAAGCGAGCAGCTGCGTCAGCAGCGCGGGCGGCTCGGCAATATTCCACGGGATCTCATCCGGCTGCAGCCGGCGGTACACTTCTTCCATATCGTCCATTGCAGGCATCGCATCTCCAGCTGGTCGCAAACGGGAAGATGGCCGGCATCCGCGAGGGATGAACGGCCATCTTCATAGTGAGCAATTCACATGGCAAGCGCAAGGGTCGCCGCACGCCGGTGAAAAAAGCCGTCACTCGAGGGAAATTTTCGCCGCGTTTTTTTCCAGCCACCGGTCGAAGGACTGCAGCTCCGGATTAAGCGTCCGAGTAAAACTAACGCTGCGGGCCGCGCGGAAATCCGTTTCGAAGTCATGCTTGAACTGGAACATGTTGCCCAGGTCGTCGGCACCGGGGAAACCGAAACCGCGGTACACTTCGGGCGGTACGGCATTATAAGCCACCGGCTCACCTATCGCCTGACCGAATTTCTCAGCCATCTCCGTTCCGCTCAGATGCTCGCCGGCGATACCGATGGTCTTCCCGATAAACTCGTCACCGGCATTGAAAATGCCGTATGCACACTTGCCGATGTCCTCGCTCGCGATGCCCGGGAGCTTCGCATCTCCCATGGGAATGGTGAAATGCAGGGAACCGTCCTCCCCTTTTTTCGGACCGATACCGAAAAATATGGCGTTGTCCCAGTAAAACGACGTCAGCAGGAAGGTGGTCGGAACGCCCGCCTCGCGAAATATATCGTCCGCTTCACCCTTCGCGTCGAAATGCGGCACCTTGTACTTCTCCATCAGCGTGGGCATGCGGTCATCTTCGAGCGGAACCCATCTGCGCGTGTCCTCCAGCGTGGACCAGATCACATGCTTTACGCCCGCTTCACGAGCCGCTTCGGCAAGATTGCGGGCATGCTCCTTTTCCTTTTCGGGCGAAAAATGCTCCCAGAAAAAGGTGACACAGTATGCGCCGTAGGCTCCCTTGAAGGCGGCCTTCAGGCTGGCACGATCCTCCACGTTCGCGGCGACGACCTCGGCACCCTGCGCGGCGAGTGCGCGCGCTTTCTCGGAATTCGGATCCCGCGTGATCGCCCGCACCGCGAACGGTGAATCCGCATTCCGCAGTATCGACTGTACCAGGCCGCTGCCCTGTGAACCGGTGGCACCGACCACCGCGATGATTTTCTTCTCTGCCATAACGACTCCTGTATGTAAAATTCGGTATGGAAGAATAACGACGGGACTACGAGATAAATTCCCGCAGAACAAGGATTTAGCAGAAAATAATCGCTTTCCGCGCCGTGGAATCGCCCGGTCACTTCTTTTTTGTATCCACCTTCAGCCTCGCGGCATCCTTGACGGAGGAAACGTAGCCGAGCACGGCGTTCCACAGGCTCGACCCCCCGCTTGCGAGCAATCCGAGGGCGAGGATGCCGGGAAAGCTGGTCCAGCTTTCGGGCAGGATTTCCGCGGCGGCAGGCATGGTCAGATGTGCGGTGAACACGCCGGAGGCCATCGCCAGCAGTTGCAGCGCCACGACGCGCCAGGACTCCGCGGTTTCGTTCTCGGACTTCTCCCGCAGGAACGGCGTGAGTCCCTTGATGATTTCGACGAGCCGCTCCGATGCAATGCTCAGGGCGACGAGAAAGATGATCAGGTCGGATAACTGGGTGAGTACCATGCTGCCTCCACGTTGGTCAGTCCCTTAATGTGAGGCGTGGCAAGGCTGCAGAGGCGATTCCCTGAGATATTCACGAATTTTCGGAAATATTACCACGCACGGATCACGGAGGCAAGGCAGGCATCGATTTCTGCCCCGGACCGGCGCCAACGAGGGACGCCGGTCCGAAGGACATCTTTTTCCCGCGCGCACTGGTCACGGACGTCACGCCAGCGCTGCGTGCCAGTGCTGAATACCGCGGGCCAGGGCTGCGTGCCGGTGCCACGTGCGGCCCGGTGGCAGCGGCTATCGCTGTCCGCCCCGGTAGAGGAGTTTCCGTGACATGCGCACCGTCCCGGCGCTGACGCGCAGGAAGTACAGTCCCGGGGCCTCTGCGCGCAGATCGATCTCCATGCGGAGATCCCGCAGCGCAGGCTTCTCCACCCGGTAGACCACGCGTCCGAGTGCGTCGACGACCTCCATGCGCAGCGGCTCTGTCCGCCGCAGCGCGATATCGACCGTGAAATGTCCGTCACCCGGATTCGGGTAGACGTCGAAACGGTCGACGAGTCGCGCGGGGTCGCGCAGGGCCAGCACCTGTACGTCAAAGGGATCCGACATCGCGTGACAGCCGTTGACGTCGGTGATCTCGACCCGGTACAGTCCGGTTTGCGTGAGCACGTGATGATCGGCGATTGCGCCCGGAATCGCCTGGCCGTTGCGATACCACTGCCAGGTGGCGGCGGCGACCGTCCTCAGCGTATCGACGTTGCGCGTGATCACCGGCGGCGCGGGCGACGGCAGT
Source organism: Bacteroidota bacterium (assembly GCA_032250495.1). Lineage (GTDB taxonomy): Bacteria > Bacteroidota > Ignavibacteria > SZUA-365 > SZUA-365 > BM516. The sequence goes on from JAVVFP010000287.1 coordinate 3,581, forward strand.
TCCGTCACCGTGATCGTATCGGACATACCGGTGCAGCCGTTCACATCCATCACCGTGCAGAAGTAATCGCCGGCATCCGATGTCATCAGCATGCGCTGCGTGCCGCCGACATTCCAGCGGTAGGAAAAGTACCCGGCACCGGCATCGAGGGTCACCGTGTCTTCGGGACATTTGGGCACGCTGCCCTGCAGGACGAGATGCGGCCGCGGCCGCGGATGCACGGTGACGGTCACTGTATCCGAAACGCCCAGCCAGCCCGCGCTGTCGCGCACAGTGCAGAAATAGTCGCCGCTGGCGCGCACGGTAATGCTGGCCGTGCTGTCTCCGGTACTCCACTGATAGGATACATACCCCGTGGGCGCGTCGAGTCGCACGGAATCGCCCTGGCAGAAGTCGGTCGCTCCGCCGGGCTGCAGGACGAAGGGGAAACGGGGATTCGGCAATGCGGGAATCGTGACCTCGATTTCGCATTGCGTGCTGTCGGCATTCGCACTGCGGACGGTGACCGGGATGCGGTGCACGGTCGCCGTGTCCGCCGGCGCCTGCAGCAGCATCCACGTCAGGGAGGCGGACGCTTCCGGCTGTATCTGCGCGGGCGGAAAGGATTTGCTGTAGCGATTCGGCGCGTCCGGTCCCGCCAGGTGCAGGCCCCGTGGCAGGTACACCGTTCCCCACACCGCCTGCGTCGCCGTGCCCCCGCGGTTGAACGCCGTGACCGTCAGCGGGAAAGGCATGGGGTCGTACCGTCCCTCCGCATGATTTGCGTAAACGGTCGGCGCCTGCAGGCTGCACTCGAGTATGGCGGGGACGCCTGGGATGAAAATGTCGACGCAGCAGCTGACGGGCGGATGATTCGAAAACATGGCGGTCACGCACACCGTCGCCGTGTCGTCCATGCTGCGCGGCCGGGCCTC
>JAVVFP010000288.1:0-4490 GCA_032250495.1 Bacteroidota bacterium
CCCTGCGGGGGAGTGATCTCGAGCTGTGCGGGAGATCCCGGCGAAAACGCGAAAAGCACGAACTCCTCGTCCTCCCCCTCCTCGCTCTCTGTCTCACCGGGCATCGACGGCATCGAGGCGCCCGGATTCTGGTTCACACGCAGCTCGTTGATGTTTTCGAAGGAATACACCGCCGTGAAACCAGTCGACGCCTTGTCATCAATGTCCTCGTAGGAAAGCAGCTCGACGCCCGGACCCATCTTCTCACCCTGCGCGCGCGCCTTCTCCTCGGAGAACATGGGCTCGTCCTCCGGGGTCGGAGCGTCGTCGGAAGCCGCGCTTTCTTCGGCACCCTCCGACTTGAAGGCATCCTGCATCGAACTCGCCATGCCCGTCATCATGCCGACGACCATTTTGTTCATCTTGACCGTTTCTTCTACCGTGCCACTGCCGTCCTTGTTGACCCGGATCAGCGTGGTCGTCTCTATGCAACCGCTCACAAGCAGGGCCAGTCCCAGGATGGCGATCATGCCGAATGTACGCTTCATATGTGCTCCTCGTTTGCTGTAATGTCGATGATGTCCAAACATACGGAATTCATGCGTGGCATGGAACGCCGCATTCCCGCGACGGAACCCGGCCGCTGTGCCGGACCCGAAACCTGTGCCGGACCCGGAACCTGTGCCGGACTCAGTCGCCGCTTCCGCCCTGCACGAGATAGCGTTTGATTTTCTGCGTCGTCGTTTTCTCGAATTCCGTTTCCTTCACCTCGACGCTGCGTATCTGCTTATGCACCGGGAGCCGCCGGTTCAGCACACGGATTTCCTTCTGCAGCAGTTCCCGCACATACGCCGGCGTCACTTCGACGCCCGCGGACTCCGCGATCCCGTACACCAGGTTCGCTTCCGGAACGATCATGACGGCGATACTCTCATTCCCGCTTTCGTCCTTTTTGCCGTAAACGACGCACTCGAGCACAAGGGGGATGCGGTTGACCTCGTCCTCAATCTCCTCGGGGAAAACGTTTTCCCCGTTACGGGCGATGATGACGTTCTTCTTGCGCCCGTTGATGTGCAGAAAGCCGTCCTCGTCGATGGAACCGAAATCACCGGTGCGCAGCCAGCCATCCTGCAGCACCTCCGCCGTGGCCTCCGCGTTGCGGTAGTATCCGAGCATGAGGCTCGGACCGGAGGCGAGGATCTCGCCGCGCCCCTCCCCGTCCGGGTCGTCGATGCGCAGCGTCACGCCGGGCAGTGGCAGTCCGGCGGCCTCGTCCTTGAATTTCCGCAGGCGGTTGAGCGCAAGTATCGGACTCGTTTCCGTCAGTCCGTAGCCCTGGAGGAAGGAGAAGCCCAGCGCGCGAAAACCGCGCGAGACCTCGATGTCCGGCGCCGCGCCCCCGGCGATGAGAATGCGTATCGCGCCACCGAATCGTTCATGCACTTCGTGAAACAGTTTCCGCCGAACACCCTGCACGCCCAGGCTTTCCAGCGCGCCGGTCAGCGCCTGCAGCGGACGCAGGACCGCGGCGACGAGTTTTTTTTCGGCGATCGCCTGCATGATGCGCCGGTACATTTTCTCGAACAGCAGCGGCACCCCGAGCAGAATGGTCGGCCGTACGCGCAGCATGTCCTCGGCCACGGTCTTGAGTGATCGCGCATAATGCGCGGACGCCCCCGCGACGAGGGGACAGAGGAAGCCGCAGGTGCATTCGTAGGTGTGATGTATGGGCAGCACGGAGAGGAAACGGTCGTCGCTGCGGATCTCCACCATCTGCAGCATGCCGCGCAGGTTGGCACAGATTGCACTCTGCGAAAGCATTACCCCCTTGGCGCGTCCCATGGAACCGGAGGTAAAGACGAGGACGGAGAGCGCGTCGGGGTCTATCGTGGGAAGGCCTTCCCCGTCGAGGGCGGAATCCCGCGCGGTGGAAACCCGCGCGGCGGAATCCTGCATGTCCATCATTTCCTTCATCGCGTGCAGCGTGCCGCGACGTGCGGGCAGGTCCATGTCCACCAGGATCTCCAGGTCCCTGACCGAGCGTTGAAAGGTCCCGAACATATCGCGGAAGCTTTCCGAGAAGATGGCCACCCGCGCGCGCGAGGCGTGCAGGATGGTGAGAATCTCATTCTCCTGCAGGTTGCGGTCGATGGGCACCGCCACCATGTCGAAGCTGGTCACGGCGAGATAGGCGATGCCCCACTGAACGCGGTTCTCCGCGATGATGGCGACGTGGTCGCGCCGCGCGCAGCCGGCATCCAGCAGCGCACGTCCGAAACGCAGCACGTGTCCGAAGAGCTGCCGGTAGCTGACCTGCGCAATGGGCGTCTCGCTGAGATCCGCGAGCGCAAGGCGGTCGGGATGATGTTCCATGCCGTGGCGGAGGATATCCTGGAATTGCCGCACATTCGGCACCGCATACAACGGGTATTCTTCCTTCGGTGTTTTCATCGGACTGCTGCGAACTGTTTGGGATGGCAGGCCGGGCAACGGTCCCGCGCCTGCGTACGGTGCTTTATATGAAAAGCAGAAGCGACACGGCCATGACGGCCATGCCCGCGATCAGGCCATAGATGGCCAGGTGGTGTTCCCCGTACTCCTGCGCGCCCGGGAGCAGCTCGTCGAGTGAGATGAAGACCATGATGCCGGCGACGGAAGCGAACACCACGCCGAAGAGAATGTCGCTGAAAAAATGCTGCAGGATGAAATAGCCGATGACGGCGCCGAGCGGTTCCGCCAGTCCCGATCCGAAACTGAGCAGGAAGGCGCGCTTCCGGTTGTTCGTCGCGTAATAGACCGGTATGGACACGGCGATGCCTTCGGGAATATTGTGTATCGCGACGGCGACGGCGATGGGAATGCCGAGCATCGGATCCTGTATCGCGGAGAGAAAGGTCGCGAGTCCCTCGGGGAAATTGTGTATCGCGATGGCGATGGCCGAGAACATGCCGGTGCGATAGAGCCTTCTGTAATCCGGTTCCGCGCCCGCGACGGGAATGTCCTCAATCATGCGCATCTCATGCGGATTTTCCGCCGAGGGAACGAGCCTGTCGATGATGGCGATCAGCGCGATGCCCCCGAAAAATCCACCAACCGTTGCCCAGTTGCCGTCGACGGCGCCGAGCGCCTCGACCAGTGAGTCTTTCGCCTTGACGAAAATTTCAACCATCGAAACATAGATCATGACCCCTGCGGAAAAGCCCATCGAGAGCGAGAGGAACTTGGTGTTCGTCCGCTTGGCGAAGAAGGCGAGTGCGCTGCCGATACCGGTGGAGAGGCCGGCGAAGAGCGTCAGGGCGAAAGCGAAGAGAATGGGAGAATCTTCCATGGGTGTTCCGTTTATTTCGATAAATCCGTATCCGGGGGAGGAAGCAGCCATTCGCCGCCCATCACGCAGTCTTCATCCTCGAACTCGACTTCAATCGTCAGGTGCTCGATGTCCTCGCCGAGAACGATTTCCTTTACTTCCCTCTTGATGCGTATGACGTCCTCCTTCCCCGCCACCGCGTCGACCACGACATGCGCGGAAAGCACGTGCCGTTCCCCGTCGAGCGACCATACGTGCATGTGATGCACGGAGAGCACATGCGGGACGGCGCAGATGGCCTTCTCCATGCGTGCGGCATCGATCTCGTCCGGCACGGCCTGGAGGAAGAGCTTGATCGTCTTGTTGAAATTGACGAAGACGTTGTAATACAGGATGTAGGAGGCGATCAGCAGGGAGAGTATCGGGTCGAGGATCGGCAGATGCCAGTTCTGCATGACGATGCTCACGATGAGCACGGCGATCCATCCCAGCACGTCTTCGATCAGGTGCCAGGACACCACCCGCGCGTTCATCGAACGGCCCTTGCTGCGCAGGCGCAGTACCGCGATACCGTTGAGCAGGACGCCGACGATGGCGAACCACATCATGCCCACCGCGTTCGGATTGGCGGGGTTCGCCAGCCGGGGAATGGCTTCGACAATGATGAATACCGAGCCGGCGATGAGTATGACCGCGTTGAGCAGCGCCCCCAGCAGCGAGAAACGGCGATAGCCGTAACTGTAGCGCAGCGTCCTTCCCCTCCCCGAATGACGCTCGAGTATGTAGCTCAGCCCGAGGATGAGGCTGTCGCCCAGGTCGTGCAGCGCGTCGGAGAGGATGGCCAGGGAATTCGTCCACAGCCCGCCGATTATTTCCGCGATTGCGAAAAAGAGATTGAGGAAGAAAGCAAAACCGATGGCACCGGTATTGCCTCTTTCATCTGGATGACGATGATCATGCCCATGTCCCATAGGACGGGCGCTCCTCACTTCTTGTTGCGTGCAACGGGTATCGACAACATACGAATTCGACGGCAGCACCGAAAGCGGCGCTTACCACCAGTGAACGATGAACGTGGCGCCGGCGAGCAGCAGGACGATGGCCGCCGCCTTGCGCGGGAGATCGCGCTCGCCGAACAGCGATCCGCCGAACATGGCGGCGAGGAAGACGGAAATGCGCTTGACGGCGAGGACGAGAGCGACGG
>JAVVFP010000289.1:0-4477 GCA_032250495.1 Bacteroidota bacterium
CGGCTCCCGCGGTGATGCCGAACGGCGCGCTGCCCTCCGCGAGATCGAACGCGCGGATTATGATATATTTGCCGCGCGTCCTGTCGTTCCGACGTGGCGGAAGCTGCGTGTCCTGCTCGGCATGCAGTTGCGCGCCCCGTTCTCCCTGCGCAGCTCGCGGCGGTCAGTGGACGAGGATCCCGGAATCGCCGGCAGCGCGCATGCGGATTCGACCCTGCCGCCAGTCTCGCCGCTGGACTGAGGGGGCCGTGATGGTCCTGCTGATCACCGGAATCACGGCACTGCTCGCACTGATCACGCTGACCGTTCTGGTCAATATGACGGCGGGACCTTTCCTGCGTCGTATGCGCTCCACGCAGGTTTCGCTGCCGTCCGTTGCCGTGCTGATACCGGCCCGTAACGAAGAGCGCAATATCGGTACACTCCTCGCACTGCTGCGCACCCAGGATTATTCCCCGTTCACCGTTACCGTCCTCGACGATCATTCCACGGACGCGACCGCTGGAATCGTGGCGGCGCATACCGTGGATGATGCACGTATACGGCTGAAGAAAGGAGCGGAGCTGCCTGCTGGCTGGACCGGAAAGAACTGGGCATGTCATCAGCTGGCAGACGGAGCGGACGCAGACATTCTGCTCTTCGTCGATGCAGACGTGCAGCCCTCCACCCACGCCCTGCGCGATACGGTGGCGGGACTGCGGCAGTACGGAGCAGGCGCTCTCTCCACCTTTCCGCTGCAACTGCTGCGCGGGACGGCGGCGGCGATGATCACTCCCGTGATGGATGTCATACTCTATGGTTTTCTCCCCCTTCCCCTGGTCTGGCGCACGAAAACGGCTTCTCTCGCGGCGGCGAACGGGCAGTGGTTTGCGTTCACGCGTGAGGCGTATCGCGCGGTCGGGGGACATGCCGCGGTACGCGGCGAGATCGTCGAGGACATCGCACTGGCACGCCGCATCAAGAGTATCGGTCTGCGCATGCTGCTCACCGTCGGCGCAGGCAGTGTCGCCTGCCGCATGTACACGGATCGAAAAGAAATACTTGAAGGCTTTTCGAAGAATTTCTTCGCTGCATTTTCCTTTCGCCTGACCGTCTTTTTCACCGTCCTGCTACTTCTTCTCCTCGTATTCGTATTTCCCTATGTCCTTCTGCTGACCACATGGTGGAAGGTCGCGCTTCCCGCCGTCGCGCTCAATACCGGACTTCGCCTCCTGCTCACACTGCGCGCGGGACATCGTTGGCTTTCGACCATATTACATCCGCTCGGGATTCTCGGTGCCGTCGGAATAGGCCTTGACGCCATTCGCCGCTACCGCCGGGGTGCCGTGCAGTGGAAAGGACGGGATATCACCGTGAGGCCGGTAAAATGACGGCAACGGGAAAAGGCGACGAGTCCGCGCCTCCTCCTTCCCCAAACACGGGACGCGCTTTGAAGTCGATGCCACGGCCTTCAGCGGAACCGACGAGGAGCAGCCGCGTGTTTCCCTTTCTATACTCCGCGCTCTGCAAGCCCGTTCGGCGGACTGTACTGTATAGGTGACACGTTCTTTCCCGGGCAGGGCCTTCCCGGTGCGACGCTGGGCGCCCTCTGTGTTTCACAACGAATACTCGACGGTTCATGAACAATCCGCTTTCAGAGAAACAGACAATTCTGCTCATCTACGTTTTCTTCCTCGCCGGGGCGCTCTGGAATTCGCTCGGTGTTCTGCAGGATTTCATGCAGCTCACCACGCCGCTCATACTGGCGGCTTCCGCTGTTATCATGCTGCTGCTTACGTACCGGATCACGCAGCGTGCGGTCGTGGTATTCGCTGGGATTTTCGTGGGCACATGGGCCATTGAAGCGCTGGGAGTCGCCACGGGCTTCCCCTTCGGCACCTATGAGTACACCGGAACGCTCGGACTACAGGTTCTCGGGGTCTCGCTGATCATCCCTTTTGCCTGGCTTCTGGTCATCGCGGCGAGCGATGCCTTCGTGGGTCATTTCATGGGCCGCATCAGTACCACGCTCGTCGCCGTCATGGCGACACTGTTCGACTTCTTTCTCGAGTTCGCCGCGGATGTTCTCGATTACTGGCACTGGTCGACACGTTTCCCTCCCGCGAGCAACTATGCCTCCTGGTTCGTCATCAGTTTTGCAGCGGCGCTTTTGCTGCGTGATACCGTCGTCCGTCGGGAAGAACTTCGCATTCCCGCGCACATCTACATCGCACAGGTCCTTTATTTCTGCATCACCTTCATCGGAATGAAAAGCGGATTTGTCGCTCTCTGAGTGCCACCGCGTGAGAACCCATGACTGTAAGGATTATCGGTGCCGGACTCGGCGGACTTTCCGCAGCGATTCATCTCGCGGCAGCCGGACGCGAGGTCGTGGTGCACGAACGCCAGTCCGCAGCGGGCGGCAAAGCCTCGGAGCTTCGCAGTGACGGTTTTCGCTTCGACACGGGTCCCTCGCTGCTTACCATGCCGTTCGTGCTCGATGAGCTTTACGACATCGCCGGCGCGCTACCGGATGAACGTGTCGAACTCGTACCTGTCGACCCGATCTGCAGGTACCACTTTTCGGATGGAACGCTGCTCGACGCTTCCTCCGACGAGGAGGAGTTTCTCGCACAGGTGCGCAACTTCTCTCCGGGAGAGGACGTCGCGGTGCGCCGTTTTCTCGACTACAGCCAGCGCATTTATGAACTGACCAGCGACATCTTTCTTTTCAACAGCCTGGGTGATTTGAAAAAACTGCTCCGCCTGCGGAATCTTCCGACGCTGCTGCAGCTGCCCCGTATCGATGCCTTTCGCAGCGTGCACGAGGGCGTCACCTCGTTTTTTCGCGATGTCCGCCTGCAGCAGCTCTTCGACCGCTACGCCACGTACAACGGTTCGGATCCCTACCAGGCCCCTGCGACGTTGAATATCATTCCCTACGTGGAATACCGTCTCGGGGGGTATTACGTGCGCGGCGGCATGTACGCACTGGTGCAGAGCCTGTATGGCATCGCCATACGTCTCGGTGTACGCTTCAATTTCGGCAGCGATGTCGAGGGCCTGGAAACCGGTGCCGGACGACTCAGGGGCTTGCGCGAAGGTGGATGCCTGCACACCGCGGACGCCATCGTGAGTAACGCCGATGCAGTGTTTACCATGAGCCGACTCGCCCCGCTTTCAGAGCGCGCAAAGCGCAAATACGAAAAACTCGAACCCTCGTGCAGCGGCCTCGTGTTTCTCTGGGGCGTCCGCGGAACACGCGAGAGGCTCGCCCAGCACAACATCTTTTTCTCGGAAAATTATCGTGAAGAATTCGAGGACATTTTCTCCCGCCTCCGTGCCCCTGCCGATCCTACGGTGTATGTGTCCATCACGTCGCGGGAAGATCCCGCGCACGCACCAGAGGGACATGAGAACTGGTTTGTCCTCGTAAACATGCCGTATCTGACGGAGGAGAACCGCGCACAAAGCATTGTCAGCATACGCAATCGCGTACTTGCGCGCCTCAATCGTGCAGGTTTCGATATTGAAAAGGACATCGTATACGAGAGCGCAGTGACACCCGTTGATCTTGAACTGCGATTCAATGCGAACCGTGGAAGCATTTACGGCATTTCGTCCAACGCGCGTAACGCGGCGTTCCTGCGTCCACAGAGCCGGGTGCGTTCCGTTCCCGGACTGTATCTCTGCGGCGGTGCCGCACATCCGGGTGGCGGTGTACCACTCGTCCTGCTCTCCGGACGCCTCGCCGCCGAAGCAGTTCTCGAAGATACAGAGGCATAAATCGTACACTGCTTTCCATAGCGCGTGCCGGTGCTTGCTATGTGGACACAAAAGCCCGAAAAAAACGCCGTCCCCCGGGACGGCGCTTTCATATTGCTTCGGCAGCGGTGACTATTCGGCTATACGGAATTCCACGCGCCGGTTGAGAGCGCGGCTTTCTTCGCTGTCGTTCGGTGCCACCGGCCGGGATTCGCCGTACCCGATCGATTCAAGTCGCTGCGACGCGATGCCGTGTTCTATCAGATAGGTGACCACGGACTGCGCACGCTTGTTCGACAGGTCCACGTTGTACGCATCTGTGCCGACATCGTCCGTATGCGCCGCGATGACAATGCGCATATCCTGGTTGGATTCGAGGAAACGAACAAGGCGGTCGAGTTCGAAGAACGACGCGGGCTTTATGTCCCACTTATTGAAATCGAAGAAAATGTTGTTCACACGCTGAGCGAGCAGATCTCCCCAGCGATCACGCTTGTTTTTCAGGTCGTCCACGTTTCTCAGTACGAAATTGTGACCGACGTTCCGGCTGCCCGAACCATCGCCGCCCGAACCGTCGTTGCCGGAGCCGTCGTTGCCGGAGCCGGTGTTACCCGAACCGTCGTTGCCGGAGCCGTCGTTGCCGGAGCCGTCGTTGCCGGAGCCGGTGTTGCCGGAGCCGGTGTTGCCGGAGCCGTCGTTGCCGGAGCCGGTGTTGCCGGAGCCGGTGTTGCCG
>JAVVFP010000290.1:0-4473 GCA_032250495.1 Bacteroidota bacterium
GAGAACTGTTCCTCGCGGTAGCCGCGCAGCGTGTTGGCGCCGCCCACGCGATAGAGATCGCTCGCGTCGAGCTCGTCCCCGGTGAGTTCGCGTCCGTGCAGCGCCAGGGCCATCACCACGCGCGGGACGGCCTCGAAGTAGTATTCCGCGTCGAGCTCGATGCGCTGTATGAAATCCCGCACCGGGGATTCCCCCGGCGGGGTGAAGGACTTGTCTCCTCCGCTGTAGGCGTTGCGCAGGAAGATTCCATCACGGGGATTGTACACGTCATCCCGCGTGTCGATGCGCAGCTGCAGTCCCGCCGAAACCGTGCTGGAGCGGTAGAGTCCCGGCAGCGCGCTGTTGACCGAGGGAATGACCTCCGTCCCTTCGAGCGTGGCCGCGACGGTGACGTCCGTGGTCGCGAGCAGGCTGATTTCCGCGTCCGCCGCGCGGCGCACATAGGCGCTGTCCTGCTGCCGCTGGAAGAATCCCACCGCGATGTTGAGCGGGAAGCCGAACAGCCAGGGTTCGAGGTAATGCAGCGCGAGTTCAGAGGACTGCCGGGAGGCGCGCTCCCAGCGTGCGGTGAGACGCCTGCCGGTACCGAAGAGATTGCCGAAACGCAGGTCCACCAGTCCCGTGAAATAGCCGCCTTCCTCACTGTCCTGCGCCGGCTGGTATCCGACGACGCCGTCGAAGCGATTCGTGCTTCCCTCCACGACGTCGATGCGCAGTCCCCCGATACTGTCCCCGCGCAGCGTGAGCTGCGGATCGGACACGCGGTCGAAGTACTGCAGGCGCCCGAGACGACGGCGGATGTCGCGCACCTTTTCCGCGTCATAGATTTCCCCCTCGTCGATGCGCGTTTCGCGGATGATGACATCGGCGTCGGTCACGGTATTGCCCGTGACGGTGATTTCGTGAATGCGGAAAAGCGGTCCCTCGTCGATGCGCAGCCTGATGTCGACGAGCGCGCTGTCGCCGCTGCGCCGCAGTTCCAGCGCGACGATGCGCACCGCCGCGAAAGGATAGCCCGCGCGGTCATAGCGATCGAGCATGCGCGCGATGTCCCGCTGCAGCGCCGCCTCCGCGAAAGGCTGTCCCGGCGAAGCATCGATATCCTCGCGCAGCTGCGCGCGCGGTATGGCGGCGTTGCCGGTCATGGACAGCGAGCCGAGATGCAGCGCCGCTGCGCTGTCAGGCAGGGATCTTGTGCTCTCTCCGCCTTCCGTGGACTGCGCACGCAGGACGGGGGGAAGCAGCAGCATGGCCATCAGCAGCATGGCCATCAGCAGCATGGCAACCAGCAGCATGGCCATCAGCAGCGTGAGGCGCAGCGGTGATCGCTGCAGTGCCGGGAAGGGATATGCAGGTAGGAGACACATGTCCGCCTAAAATACGGCGACCGGCCGCCGGAAGAAAGGCAGCCGCTGCACCGCGCTTGCGCTTTTCCCGTCCACGCCGTATTGTTCCGCATTCCTCAATTGCGCCCCCGTTCTCACATCCCCGGAGATCCCATGAGCATGATGAAAGAATTCAAGGAATTCGCCGTGCGCGGCAACGTGGTCGACATGGCCATCGGCATCGTCATCGGCGCGGCCTTCGGCACCATCGTGAAATCCTTTGTGGCGGACGTGGTCATGCCGCCCATTGGTGTGCTGCTCGGCGGAGTGGATTTCGCCGAACTGGTCATCGTCCTCAAACAGGCCGTCGGAGAAACTCCGGCCGTCACCATCAATTACGGCGTATTCTTCATGACCATACTCGACTTCCTCATCATCGCGCTGGCCATTTTCATGGTGGTCAGGGGCATGAATAACATGAAGAGGAAGAAGGAAGAGGAGGTCGCAGCGGATCCGCCCCCGCCTCCCGCGGAGGAAGTGCTGCTCACCGAGATTCGTGACCTGCTCAAAGAGAACAACGGCTGACCCCGTGCGCCACTTCCCCTGCTTGTCCGTGTGGCGTCATGCAAGTAAGTTGACATGACGCCACTCATTACTACGCAACACAATGAAACATGCTTGATTCCATAGCGACGCTCACCCTGCTGCTTGGACTGGAACTGGTCCTCGGCATCGACAACATTCTCGTCATTTCGATTTTTGTTTCCCGGCTCGAGGAAGGACGCCGCAATGTCGCCCGCATCACCGGCCTGGTACTGGCCCTGGTCGCGCGCATCGGCATGCTGGGACTCATCCTTGTCCTGGCGCACCTGACAGAGCCGGTGCTGTTCGGACTCTCGGTGCGGGATTTGCTGCTGCTCAGCGGGGGACTGTTCCTGCTGTACAAGGCGGTGCGGGAAATACACGCCACGGTCGAACTGCACGAGGAGGAGGTGCACGCAAAGGCCCCGGCCTCCTTCGCCGCCGTCATCACACAGATCGTCCTTCTCGATATCGTCTTTTCCCTCGACTCGGTCATCACCGCCATCGGACTCACCGAGGAGGTCTGGGTGATCGTGGTCGCCGTCGTCGCCTCCTTCGCCGTCATCCTCGCCTTCGCCAGACGAATCGGTGATTTCATCCTCCGCCATCCCGCGCTGAAAATTCTCGCGCTCGCCTTCCTGGTCACCATCGGCGTGACGATATTCATGGAAGGACTGCACAACGATGTCCCGAAGGCCTACATATACCTTCCCATGGGCTTCGCCCTCGTCGTCGAACTGCTGCAGATGCGCTACAACAGCAATCGCCGCCGCCGCGAAGGTCGTCCCGACGAACCCCCGGCCAGGCGCCGCAACATCATCCGCGATGTCACGCCCGATTGAACTATTTGGCCCGCTCCTCGCGTTCAGACAGTATCAAAACTGTTTTCATCCAACCAGATGAAGAGGAGTATATGGACAAGCAGCAGATCATCGAAAAACTCAACGAAGACCTCGGAAACGAACTCAGCGCCATCACGCAGTACATCACCTACGCAGCCAAAGCCACCGGACCCTATCGACCCCAGCTCAAGGACTTCTTCATGGCCGAGGTCCCCGACGAACAGCTGCATGCGGAATACCTGGCCAACAAGATCGTCGCCCTCGGCGGCGAGCCGACCACGAAGGCGGCGCCGGTGAAGTCCGCCGCGAACAATCGTGAAATGCTCGAAGCGGTGCTCGAAGCCGAGCGCAAGGCCATGGCGGGATATACCGAGCGTGCGAAGCAGGCCGAGGAGTTCGGCGACAAGGGACTGGCCGTACAGCTCGAGGACATGGTGCGCGATGAAAGCGGACATGCGGAGGAAACCGAGCGCATTCTCCGCGACTGGCCGCTGTAAAAAACTTCCCGTCAAAGACGGTTCGCGTCGACATACGCCCCGTCCCGCTCCGCGGGTCGGGGCTTTTTCGAACAACGAGGGGAAGGGAGGATCAGAGCAGGCCGAAGTAGAGAAGGACGGCGAACAGGTAGACGAGCATGCCGATGATGATCAGTACGGTTTCGGCCTGACGCGTGTCGTCATGTACCTCGCGCAGCACCAGGTCCTGCTCGCCGTGCCGCTGCCGCTGCAGGAAGTCATAGAGCACGTCGCCGAGTCCGCGACATAACGCCGTGTAGGGAATGCGATCGTGAAACGGCAGGTAATCCCGGCGCGAGACATGCGCCGTGATGGCACCTTCCGGATCGAAGCTCACCCGCGTGGTGCCTGCGGTGTCGAAGCCGCGCATCTTGTAGAGGGCATCTTCGCCGGGAAGGAAGAGGTCGAGCGTTTCGCCGTTCCAATGAGGGACGGCGATGCGCCGATCACCCAGGAAGCGGGCGAAACTGCGAAGCTCGTCCACGTCGTACTCCGCAGTGCGCACATGACAGGGAAGCGCGGTGAAGCCGTTCGCTGCACCGGCGTTCGCTGCACCGGCGTTCGGTGCGTCGGTCTCCGGCTCGCAGGACTTCGGCCCGCCGGTCTCCGGTTCGCCGGTTTTCAGTTCGCCGCCACTGTTCCCCGCTGCGTTTTCCGCAGCGCGGACGAATATCCAGCGGTTCCATGTACGCGTGCGTTTGCGCTGCAGCAGGGTGGCCGGGAGGCTGAAGGCGAGAAGGACACCGAAGGCGATCAGGTGCACCGTCCAGCTCTGCCGGGTGAACACCGTGTCACAATGCATCGCGGCCTCGTAATGCCATGCGAGCAGTCCCGCCGTCACGCCGATGACAGCCAGCAGCACCGAACGGTTCTTCCATCCCGCCCAGAGGGAGAAAAGCATGATCAGCGCGGCGAAAAGCCACGTGCTCACGTGCAGCGCGCCGCTCCGGTCCTCCACGATGTGCAGGACGAGGTAGGCGACGGACGCGAGTATGCTCCAGAACCAGATACGGCGAATTTGCGGGGGCGTAAGGGACATGCAGCGGATGTTCAGGCGTTGTCGATGTCGTAACATACGATGTTCGCCTCGGAAATACGAATTCCGTTTGCACGGGACGCCGGCGCTTCGGATGTTAGTACAGCGACTGCAGTAACAGGAGAACGCGATGGACGAAGGACAGGCTCGGGAAGAGGGACAGGTGGAAGCGC
>JAVVFP010000291.1:0-4469 GCA_032250495.1 Bacteroidota bacterium
GGGCGTCCTCCACGGCGATCCACGCGCTGGGCTCGCCGCGCTGCAGGCGCAGCACGCCCGCATCAAAGGTCTGTCCGTAATTGTGCCAGTCGATGGCGCCGATGAAGCGCTGGTTCGCGTAGACCAGGGCCTGGCGTCCGAGCGTCGCGGTGAGCGCGCCGCCGGCCAGGTCGGAAACGCGGACAAAGCCCTGGCGCAGGTCGAAATGCGGCGCACCGCTGTTGAACGTACTGCTTTCCTCCCCGAAGAGGCGGGCGTCCTGGAGTTCGAGGACGACGCGGACCTGGTCGTTGACGGTGCCGACAGCCTGCAGGCGCGTACGGAGCAGGTGATACACGTCGCGATGGGTCCCTTCATTGAATGATTTGTCGTTGAGCTCGCTGCGCTCGCGGAACTGGCCGGAGAACTCCAGGGTCTGCGCGGTGACCGCGGTGCTGCCGGCGATGAGAAAAAAGGCGATGAGAACGGTTCTCATGCGTGACTCCTCTATTGTTGGATGTGTGGTGGCTCAGCGTGTGGAGTGCCCGGTACCGCGTTGGTCGCGCCATTGCGCGGCACGTTCTTCCTGCGGCGCGCTACCCTGGTTGTGATTGTATATCGGGTTGTCGATATCCTTGATGCGGCGGGAGAACTCCGTTTCATCGACGGCGCTGTGCCAGTTCCCGGTGAGCATGGCGATGCCTGTCACGAGCATGAAAATGCCCACCACGGCCGCAGCGACCCAGGCGGACCGCACAGAAAATGTTGAGCGGCGCGAGCTCTTCAGCTGCAGGGTGTCCCGCACGGGACAGGCGTCGACGCAGGCCATGCACGAGGTGCATTCGTCGGACATGACCACGCGCAGACGGTCGACGGCGATGCGGTTCGGACAGACTTTCGTACACTTGGCGCAGTCGATGCAGGAAGCGGCGTCCCGCGTGATGCGCAGGGGACTGAGCAGTCCGGCGATGCCGAGCAGCGCGCCGTACGGACAGAGGTAGCGGCACCAGAAATTCCGTATCACCAGCGAAAGCGCCACGAGCACACCGATGACGATGAGCGACGTGCGGGAAATGTCCTTGAAGAACAGGAACATCTTGACATCCGCCACCTTGTTGTAGGGACTGTCGAGAAACATGCCCAGAGAGCGGAGATCCATCTGGAAAAACACGACGTACACGAGATACGCGAACAGAAGATATTTCACCGATCGCAGCGGATAGTCCAGCCAGCGCCAGACGCCGAAATTTCTCCCAAAAAGTTTTTTCCCGAATTCCCCGATGTTCTCCGAGAGCGTTCCCACCGGACAGAGCCAGCTGCAGAAGGATTTCTTCATCAGTACCGACATCAGGATGAAGGCGAGGAGGATGAACAGTCCCGCAGGATGTACAGGGTGTATGCCCCCGCCGAGAAAGAGGTACCAGAGGCTCATCAGTGCGGAGATCGGAAGGAAACCCTCGACTCCCGGCGGCCGGTTGATCGCGATCGCCCCGCTTCCCTCGTGCCAGTAATACCAGAGCGTGAATTCCACTCCTATCCAGAGGCAGAGAAGCACAAATCCCGTCTGTACCCAAAAACGCAATTGCTGCCCGCCGCGGGGCTTCCATTTCTCAAGGTGCTTTATCGTATTCATTATAGATACTCGACTCGATTATCTACATTCGTGGTAAAAAAAGTCAGCGTCGTTTGCCGTACTCCTCGAGTATGACGGCAATTTTTTCCCGGGAGAGGGGAATCAGGTCTGCCAGGCTGTCGGATGTGAGCATATCGCGGATGGTGTTACGCACCTCTCCCCAGCGATCGTGCACCGGACAGGGTTTGCCGCTTCCGCAGCCGGGGAAGCCGAGCACGCAGGATTCGAAAAACGCAAGGCCGTCGATGGCCTCCACGATATCGATAAGGCGCACCTTCTCCGGGGATCGCTGCAGCGTGTAACCTCCATGCACGCCCTTGTAGGCCGCCAGAATGCCTTTTTCGCCCAGCGACTGCAGGATTTTCGCCAGGAAGTGAAGCGGGATGTTGAGTTCCCCGGCGATTTCCTTGATGCCGACGCGCCGCTCGGGTATCGTGGCGATGTACAGTGTCGCCTGTATCCCGTATTCACATGCCTTGGAAAAAATGATTGCCATTCTAATATCGACCTCTTTATCGATATTAAGGTAGCAACTTTCATTGGAGGATGCAACTGCTTTTTGTTGCGGGACGTATGTTGCTCTGATGATTTCAGCAGTGAAACAGTTCCACGTCGCATTCATGCGCGGGAAAATTCGGCGGGCGGTCGTCCCTTTACGGAGTGCGAGAGTGTCGTCGAGGCGACCGTGGTCTCCGCGGGAGTGTGCAGGAACGCGTGGTGAGGTTTTTCCGCGTGCACGCTGTCAGGTCAGCGGAAGGTCCAGCGCTTGCGAACGGTAAAGGTGCGAAGGGTATCCGCGCCGGGAAGCGGGCTCCACCGTGATGCATACACCGCATCGAGTATGTATCGAAGGCAGTTTTCTCCATGCACGCCGTTCTCCAGCACGCGGTGTCGACGCGGCACACCGTTCCACCCTATGGTCAGCAGCAGGGTGACGCTTCCGTCGCAACTGCCGTCGCCGTTCTCGGGCAGGACCTCGAGAACCTGGCGGGGAACGAAGGCGAACTCCCCGCTTCCGGGTCCTTTGCCCGGAGCGGTCGGTGCGGAGTCACTGTTCCGTGTGGGATTATCCCCGGGCAGCGACATGTCGGGAAGAACGGGAAGTTCTGTCCGCGCCGCGACCGGCACGGGATGCCGTGCCGGGGGAGGTGCGCCGAACTGGGCGGTGGACGGGGGTGCGAGGATGATGTCCGCGGTTTCGATCAGTGCGGAGCGGGGTATCGTATCGTCTCCCGTCGTTGAGAGCACGGGGAAAAAGGCAAACAGCAGAACCATGCACAGCAGACTGCAGATGAGGCTGCGTTCGAAATCCCGCCTGCCGTGCATGCGGTGCTCTGCCATATCCCTTCGTAGCGTCATTCCGATCCCGTGATTTCAAGCGGGATGCTCTGCTCGATGCTGCTGCTGCGAACATGGTCGTCGATGCGCACGCGCAGATCGTACATACCGGCGTCGTATGCGCGCAGGTCCAGCTGCAGGTAGAGCTGGGCCTGCGGTCCAGCGGTGATGTACCCCGTCGTAGTGGTCAGAGCGTCCCGGCCGCCGATGCCCAGCGGTTCGAGCAGAGTCGTCAGTGCGTCGAATATGCTTCCGCCTCCTTCCTGTGCGGTCATCGTGATCTGCAGGTCGAAATCCGTGTTCCCGTTGGAATCCAGTCCGAGCTCATAGACCTCGAAATACACGGTCGGCCTGCTGTGCGGGGCGACGCGTGGACGCGGGTAGGGCGAGATGCCGAGTGTGCCACGTTGCAGCGGAAGCTGCGGCGCGTCGTGTGCGACGGTAGAGGCGAGAACGATGTCGCTCAGTGCTGGTTGTCCATCGAGCGCGCGCAAGGCCACGTGATGACGCCGCACCGCGGCAGCGCCGTCGCTGTCACGCAGCCATTCCAGGGAGAGGTTGCCGGAATCAGCGGCACTGAAGAACGTGGGACAGCGCAGTATCACGGGTACGCCCTCGTAGTTCTTCCTGAGTCCAACGCCGTCCGTTTCCGCGCGTACCGTCTCCCGCTGCTCGAAAAGCCGGCGCCCGTAATCGTCGAGCAGAAAGACGCCGAACTCGTGTGCGGTCACATCCGCGGTGTCGACCCCGGAGACGAGGGGCATGGCGTAGGCGATCGCGATTTCGAGGTCGCCCGGATGCGTGCTCTCGTTGCTGCGGAAGCGGAACAGCGTGGACGGCACGAACATGTGCCGGGTTTTCCCGGAGGGACGATAGCGGTATGGCAGCACGCGGGCGAGGTCTTCGGAGAGCTGCCGCGCGTTGCCATCGTACTGAGCGTTATCCCCCTCGTCCGGCACGCTGAAGCTGTACTGTCCGCTGTTGTACTCGTCGGTGAAACCGAACACCGCACCGGGATAAAACCACAGCTCGGTTTTCGCAGAGAGTCGCATGCGGCTTCCGACTTCGATGCTGGGCCGAAGGCGCAGGCGGCTCGGCGGCATTCCATAGCGGAGCAGCGTTTTCCCGCGATCGGTTTCCCAGCCGCGGATTCCGTACAGTGGGTGGCTGAACAGGAGGTTTGCCATGGCGATGCGGCTGTAATGCTCGAGCAGGGCTTCGTTTTCTTTCGAAAGATACAGCGGATCCGCCACCGCCCAGAAATTTCGATACATCCGGACCTGCTCCTGCGTCGTCGCGCCGTCGAGGGCGTCATCGTAGCGGGGTTCGAGAAGCTCCCTGGTTGACTGCTCCTGGTAATCCCTCCGTTCGGAGGGTGTCATCAAGCGGAATGCGGTGTCGAAGGAGGCCTGCGCCGCATCGAATTCAGCTTCGTGCGTCCGGCAGACAGCGGAGAGGAGATGAAGCTCGATATCCCGCGGGAACTGGCGAATACCGGCAGCGAGCACGGGGAGTGCCC
>JAVVFP010000292.1:0-4461 GCA_032250495.1 Bacteroidota bacterium
AGCTCGCCGGGGAAGAGGACTGAGAGTCCCCCGTGCGCAGCCCGTTTCCCCGGTCCACGGCCGCTGCCAATTCAGTACCGCGCGGCGTGGGTGCATTCAGTAAACGAATATCATTGAGGTAATAACGTGACGGCAGACAGAATTCATCTCATCGGTTCTTCGCCGACGCTGAAAGTCGCCGCCAAGGCCAAGGCGCTCAAGGAGCAGGGGGTCGATGTCATCGACCTCAGCGTGGGGGAGCCCGACTTCGGGACGCCCGCGCATATCAAGGAGGCCGGCAAGAAGGCGATCGACGAGAACTTCACCAAGTACACGGCCAATGAGGGCATCCTCCCGCTGCGCAAGGCCATCGCGCGGCATCTCGAGGAGGAATACCGGCTCTCATACGACCCGGCGACGGAGATCATGGTCTCCAATGGCGCCAAGCATTCCATTTACAACGCGATGATGGCCATCGTCAACGACGGCGACGAAGTGATCATTCCCGCGCCGTACTGGGTGTCCTACCCCGAGATGGTGAAGCTGGCGAACGGCCGGCCGGTCATCGTGCAGACGCGGGAAGAGGACGGCTTCCGTCTCACCCCCGACCAGTTGCGCGACACGGTCAACGCCTCCACGAAGGCGGTGTTCCTGAACAATCCCTCCAATCCCACCGGCAGCGGCTACACGCGCGAAGAACTCGAAGCGCTGGCTGAAGTCATCGTCGAAGAGGACCTGGTCTGCATCGCCGACGAAATCTACGGCAAGCTGATGTACGACAGCCTCAAGTTCACCCGCTTCGCCTCGCTCGGCGAGGAAGTGAAAAAGCGCACGGTCACCGTCGACGGCGTGTCCAAGGCCTACTCGATGACGGGATGGCGCATCGGCTGGGCGGCGGGTCCGCAGGACATCATTTCCGCCATGGCCAAGGTGCAGAGCCACGCGACGTCCAATCCCAGCTCCATCTCCCAGCGCGCCGCGCTGGAAGCCTACAAGGGACCGCAGTACGAGATTTCCAAGATGGCGGCCGAGTTCGAAAAGCGCCGCAACTTCGTGGTCTACAAGCTGCAATCCATGCCCCGCGTCAGCTGTCCCATGCCGCGCGGCGCCTTTTACGCCTTCCCGAACATGTCGGCGTACTATAAAATGGAATACGACGGCATACCCATCCGCAACAGCTACGGCATGGCGTATTTCCTTCTCAAGCACGCCAACGTGGCCATCGTGCCGGGCGACGCATTCGGGACGGACGATTTCATCCGCATCAGCTACGCGACCTCCATGTCCAACCTGCAGGAAGGCATGGAGCGCATCGCCACCGCGCTGGCCAAACTCAAGCCCGCCCCGAAGCGCAAGCTCATCAAGCTTGCCAACACCGAGACGGTGCACAAGCATTACGTGCCGGTGAACTGGGACGTGAAGGTGGGCATGCGCGACGCGATGGTGGCCGAAGCCGAAGAGCAGCTGGGCTACAGCAACTACTTCGAGTGGAACGCCAACATCAACGGCATGATCGTGCAGCTGCGCACCAACGTGGGTCATCTCTACGATTTCTGGGTGGAAAACTGGTATCCCGCGCAGCTGGAAGCGGACATCGAACCGCACGGCGTGATTTACGCCGTGGACGGCGCGCCCGGACGCGAGCCGCACGCGTTCTACAATTCCGACACCAAGACCGGCGTGCTCTTCAACGCCGACCATTACGGGTCGCTGCGCTCGCTGGCGCTGGGACTGGTGACGGACGTGGCGGAACGCGTCTTCGACATTCACGCGGTGCGCGCGCTCACGATGGACATCAACGGCGAAGGCGTGCTCTTCATCGGGCCCTCGGGCACGAAGAAAACCGACCTCTTCTGGCGCCTCTACCAGGAAGACGAGTCGGTGGCGCTGCATTCCTACGACTACCTGTTCGTGCGGTACGGCGGCGGCTATGCCGCGGCGGACAATCCCGAGCGGAAGATGTACATCCCCACCAACGCCGTGCGCGCCTACGACGGACTCGCGAAGCTCTTCGACAAGAGCAAGTGTGAGAACGTGACGACGAAGGTGGACGACTGCCGCAACGAGCAGCACCGCATGCAGGAAAGCTGTCCGCTCAACAGCGGCGCGCCCTACAGCTACGACTGCGCGAAGAAAAGTCACGCCATGCTCGATCCCTACTGGCTCGGCGGCATGGCGCGGCACGTCAAGCGCATCGACATCCGCCACGTCTTCATCCTGCGCAACGACCCGGTGTCCGCGCCCGTGCAGCGACTCGATTCCGACGACGCCCTGCACACGGTGGAAGTGGGCTACGCGGCGGGGACCTCGGCGGGCGGCGCGCAGCATCCGTTCTACAATCCCCACCTGCTCGTCAAGACCGACGAACGCATCGAGCTGCAGAAGCGCTTCTTCACCAGGCTCTTCCAGTCGGCCGAAGTCTGGCAGCTCAACGCGGGCACGGCCACGGTGACCGATATGGTGCAGCACGTTTTGACTCATGTCAGCGGTAACGGAAGGTAATCCCATGGCGAAAGACATATACAACAACGACGTCTACAAGAGCTTCTACGAGCAGCTGATCACCAAGCTTGACGGACCGAACATCCGCGAAGTCTCGCTCAAGTGGCTGGAGCCGCGCGTCAAGGAGTTCGCGCAGAAAACGCAGTACGGATCGCATGTGTGGCGGTCTGTGCAGAGTTCGCGTCTCGCGGGCAAGACCGTGTACCTCGGTTCCGAACTCGTGCGCTTGCCCAAGCTGCTGCCCTACCAGGAGAAAGTGGTCAAGAACGCCCCCGAGGAACTCGAGAAGGTGCTCAAGTGGATGACCACGCTGCCCTTCATCAAGCTGACGCGGCAGATGGGTGACAATCCGGATTACAATCCCGTATGCACGCTGTACCTGAGCGTGGGCGACTGGCGCAATTCGCGTCTGGCCTACCAGTGGGGCAACCTGCTCGACGACCCCAGCGGACGTCCGGGACCGGCCATCACCATGATTCACATTCCCGAGGAGCATCAGAGCCGCCAGCAGATCCTCACCATGCCCGAGTTCAACCTGAACATCTGTCTCGGCAGCGATTACCTGGGTGAGGACAAGAAGGGCTTCCTCCGCCAGGCCATGTGGATGGCGGATGAAAAGGGCATGCTCGGACTGCATGCGGGCAGCAAGGTAGTGGTCGCGCGCGACGCGAAGGAAAATGACCTGAAGCGTCACGGCGTCATCCTCTTCGGCATGACCGCGACCGGTAAGTCCACATGGAGCTGTCACCAGCTGGAGATGGATCCCAAGCGCGGCGAGATGACGTACGCCTCGCAGGACGATATCTGCTTCCTCAAGGACGACGGGTCCGCCTACGGTTCGGAGCACAACTTCTACGTGAAAACCGACGTGCGGAAATCCGACCAGGAGGCCATGCATTACGCGCTCACCCACAAGAGCGCGCTGCTTGAAAACATCATGGTGGACGCGAAGGGCAACGTCGACTTCCTCGACGAGAGCCTCTGCGGCAACGGCCGCGCCGTGGTGCGCATGGACAAGCTGTTCATCGAACGCGAAAACAAGCTCATCTCCATCGCGGCCGAATCGATCAACCTGCCCAGTCTCGAGGAGAACGACTACCTCTGGTTCGCCTTCATCACGCGGCGCAACACCATCATGCCCTTCGCTCAGCGTCTCACGCCGGAGCAGGGCGTGCTGGCCTACCTGTTCGGCGAATCCACCCTGAGTTTCGCCGCCAATCCCGAGAAGGCCGGCGACTCGGTGCGCATCGTGGGCACCGACGATTTCATCATCGGCAGCCGCGGCCGCAAGGTCAACCGCTTCTACGACATTATCATGAAGCTGGTCAACAAGTATCCCGGCAAGGTGCAGTTCCGCCTCTACAACACCGGCGGCATGGGCGAGATCATCGAGGAGACCGACGACCGCGGCACCGTGCGCAAACGCCTGGTGCGCAAGGCCGAGCGCGTGCCGCTCGACCTGATGGCCGCCATACAGCGCGGCGACCTGCGCGGCACCAACAAGTGGGAAAAAGGCATACTCGGCACCGAGAGCATCGTCGAAGCCGACGGCCGCCGTATGGACGAGTGGGACGTGCACAGCCTGTACTCCAAGGAGCAGATCGATTACTACATCAAGGATCTGATCCAGGGCCGTCGCGCCTTCCTCGAGGAAATCGCGAAGGAGGGACTGCGTCCCGAGCTCATCGCCGCCGCCGAGCGCAGCTTCCGCGCCATGGGCGACAAGAGTCGTCCTGCGCTGACCGCCGCCGCGGCCATGCCTTCGGGCGGACCGGTCACCGCCTCCGAGCCCCGCGTCATCGTGCAGCGCGACGAGCCCGTGAAGCGTCCCCGCAAACCCGGCGTCTGGCGGTGGAGGTGATGGATTTGCTCTTGTGAGCACCAAGACACGAAGACACAAAGTCACCAAGTGACTTCATCGTCCCTTTGAACAACGAAGGGACGAAGAAAGCGAAGGTTTCAATCGCGTCCCCACAGTTC
>JAVVFP010000293.1:0-4436 GCA_032250495.1 Bacteroidota bacterium
CGTCGCCGATGCCGTTCATCGGTGCATCGGCGATGCCGATGTCGAAGCTGCCCGGATCGGCGATGAGGCCGACGTTCTCGAGCAGCACCTTCACCCGGTGTTCCGCGGGATCCTCGAGGCGTGCCCACTTGTCGGTCGCGTAGTCGACGAGCACCTTGCGCACGGCGACATCATATTCCGCGGGAGGTTCGGGATACTCGTCCGCGCCGATGCACGGCGTCGTCGGGTGACGCGGTTCGCCGTCGAAATCGGTCATCACCGTCGGCCACGGCGTCCCTGCCAGGTAACCACCGTTGGAGCGGCTGTGCAGATCCGTCTGGCTCACGAAATAGGGATTCGCCTCGATGGAATTCTGATGGTGGGTGGGAACCGCGGCGCGCAGCGCCGTGAAGGATGTGTAATCCGTGTTGTTCCAGCGCCAGGTTTCCGATCCCGTACCCACATGCCAGAACGCGTTGTAGTCGAAGACGCTCTGGCTCGCGGAATAGTAGTTGTATACGGGATAGTACGTACCGTTTCCATCGTACGCGATGTAGTTGTTGGCCACTTTCACGTCATAGGTCGCCGAGGACTGTCCGTACTCGTAGAGGCCATAGCACGTGCTGCTCGTGTTGATGAGGTTGATCGAATTGTAGACGATGTCCGCGTACGCGGCATAGCTGACGTACAGTCCGTACATGG
This sequence comes from Bacteroidota bacterium, assembly GCA_032250495.1. Classification (GTDB taxonomy): domain Bacteria; phylum Bacteroidota; class Ignavibacteria; order SZUA-365; family SZUA-365; genus BM516. Next base: position 682 of record JAVVFP010000293.1, read on the forward strand.
TGGACGTTCCGACGCCGACGCCCGCGTTGTTGTAGACGAGTCCCCGGTTCGCCGTATTGCTGATCGCATTGTTGATGCGGTAGACGCGATAGGGATTGTAATGCGCCTTGGCATAGTTGTTTGCGACGACGGGACCGTCATTCGGGTAGTACACGTAAATGCCGTAACCGCTGGTCGTGGTGAACGTCCCGGTCGACCGCTGCACGACGTGGTTGTCGAGCACACGAATGCCCACCGAGTAGTACAGGTACATGCCGTAGTAGTAGAAATCAGTTATGATATTACCGATGAACTGATTGCCCACGCTCTCGGTCGTTGATGTCGAGGATGAGCCGTTCCAGCGGATGCCGTAGTATCCAGGACTCCTGATCTCGTTGTCCTTGATCAGGTTGTAATTGCCGTGGTTGCCGTAGGTGCTGTAGCTGCTGGTGCTGCTGGCGCACACGCCCTGGTGATAGTAGCTGTCGCTGTTCGACGGAAAGGTCATCACGCAGTCCGTGATCTCGTTGTAATCCGCCTGGCCCGTGAACAGGAAGCCGTAGCCGTAATCCGCATTCGTGGAATTGACGGTCAGATTGCGGAAACGCAGATAATCCGCCCCGCTGAGCGTCACCACCGCCTGGTACTGCGGTGCGGCGTACTGGAGGATGCGGCTTGCCGCGTTCCCCGTCCCGCCGTCGAAGGTGATGGTGTTCGTCGTACTCGCGCCGAGAATTTCCGGAATCTCGACCTGTTCGGTATAGGTGCCGGCAGCGACTTCGAAGGTAATCGGTCCGCCTACGCCATAGACCATCAGGGCGCTGACGGCGGCATTGAACGTCGTGTAGTTCCGGCTGCCGCTTCCGGTGGCGTTGATGGTGTAGATGCCGTTCATCGGGGCAATGATCATGCGGTTGCCCGCAGGACTGGTCACGGTCGGCGTGCGCGCCGTTCCACCCACGGTCACACTGCTGCACAGCGCATCGACATAGTTGCCGGTCGGCGCGGATGCAGCGATATCATAGGTCAGCCAGAAGTAATTCGTGCCCGGACCCTCAAGCATCTGATTGCCCGTTATGGTGAAGTCGCTGCTCGGGTTACTCACTGAACCGACAAGCGTCGTCACATCGAAGGTAGCGCTGCGGCCGGTGTAGTACAGTTTCGCTGTGGTCACATTGGCAGTGCTGGTGGTCCCGGCCGTGTTCAGCGTGAACGAGGTCGCCGAAATCGGACTCAGCGAACCGTCGACGGTCACTTCGATGCCGATAATTTCCTGGTCGGCGAAGCCCGCCGGTACGAACGTCGTGTTGTTCTGCGTCACCGTCGAAGAGCTGTAACTCATCGTCGAGACAGTGAACTCGTCGGCACCGATGCAGGGTGCGGTCAGGGAACGACCGTCCCCGTCGAAGTCGTCGGAAAAGCCCGCCACGGGAATGGCGTTCTGATACGCCGCCATCGACGTGCTGTGCAGATCAGTGGCGGAGAAGTACTGCGGATCGGCTATGGTCGAATTCTGGTGGAAGCCGGTCACCGCCGCCTTGCAGGCTGCGAAGGTACCGTAATTCGTGCCGTCCCAGTAACAGTAGTCCGTTCCCGTACCGACGCGGTGAAAAATGTTGTAGTCGAAGGAATTGAAACTTTCGTAGTAGTAGTTGTACACCCAGTAGAAAGTCCCCGTCCCCTCGTAGCTGACCATGTTGTTGAGCCAGCGTACGTCGTAGCTCGTGCTCTCCCCGTACTGGTACATGCCGTACCCCGTGTTCGAGCCCGTGCCGTCCCCTCCCGCGAGCAGGCGGGCGGAATTGTACACCACGTCGCTGTAGCGCGCATAGCTGCAGTACACACCGTACAGCGTGCTCGTTCCGTCGGCGATGGCCATGTTGTTGTACATCCTGCCGCGGTTGGCAGTGGAGGCATAATAGTAGTTCATACGGTACACGTACACGCCGCAGGTGCGCGCATGCCCGTAGTTGTAGCTGACCTCCGAACCGTTGTTCGGGTAGTACACGTATACGGCGTAGCCGGAGGTACTTCCGGTCGTACTCTGAATCGCGGTATTGTCCCTGACAACACAGCTGCCGCCCGCGTAGTACACGCGTATGCCGTAGTAATCGAAATCCGTGACGGTATTGCCGATGAACTGGTTGCCGGAGACGGTCGAATAATCCGTCGATCCCGAGCCGTACCAGTACACACCGGAATAGCCGCCGGAGATCGTGTTGTCCTTGATCAGGTTGTTGCTGCCGTGATCGCCGGAGGAACCGGTGGACGTTGTCGTGCTGGCACGGATGCCGACGTGATAGGAACTCGATGATCCGAGCGGCAGACTGATGATGCAGTCCGTTATCTGGTTGTAATCCGCCGAGTTCGTGAACAGGAAGCCCACACCGTAGGAGGAGTTCGTGGACACGATGGAAAGGTTGCGGAATCGCACGTAGTCCGCCCCGTTGAGCAGAACGATGGCCCCATACGTGCTTGTCACGTTATTGGTGAGGATGCGTGTGGCCGCGTTCCCCGTCCCGCCGTCGAAAGTCACCGTGTTCGCCGCGCTGGCGCCGGAGATGGCCGTGAGCGTGATTGTCTCGTTGTACGTTCCGGGCAGGACAGTGAAGGTGACCGGACCGGAAACTCCCGATCCGAGCGCCGTGACGGCGGCGTTGAATGTTGCGTAGTTTCCTCCGCTTCCGATCGTGTAATTGCCGCTCAGCTGGGCATGTCCCACAGAAGAGAACAGCAAGAGGAAGAGTCCGATGGAGAACGGGAGAACAGCAGTGCTCCACCCGCTTCCGCATGATTGTCGTGGCATAAGGTACTCCTTGGTTATGCCGGTGAATAATGCTCGGCGTCCTCTCCTTGCTCAATGCGGCCAGAAAACACCGGTCGGGGCAATACGAATTCCCCGCCGCACCGGGAACGTTGCCTGCACTGCATTGCAGGACGGACAGGTCGCCGGGGACGGAGGAAAACAAAACGGAATCACCCGGATCGTATGCCGCGTTGCGGCATCAGCACCGGTTTGCCGTATGGAAACAGGGAAAAGGGGGATGGCAGACAGCGGGAAGAATGAAAGGTGCCTGCACGCATGACTGCTCGCGCAATCGGGCCTGCCGTGATCGGTATCATCGGCAGGACCCCGCTTCCTGTGTGTCCATGACAGACAATACGAGGAGTACCGTGCACAGGAAGCGTTGCAGTATTGCATGCGGAATCGTGGGACACCGTCCCCTTCGGGCGCAGGTCACGGGAAACGCCGGCTGGCTGCATCTCTTGATGGTGCAAGTCTCACCTCGTGGATAAGCGCGTCCCGGGGATCAGTATCGATGCACCTGCCGAGCGACCGTCTCCATTTGGCGCTGGAGACAGCCGGGTCCATTCTTCGGAGGATGCGACGTCGCACTGCGGCTCCCGGAGTGCGATGTTCCTTCGTTCGGAGGACCTTCCGGAAACCTGGCCCCCGACCAGAGACATCGCACATGTCGCGAGACAAACATCCTCACTCGCCGTACCAGATGCAATAGTCCGGAACATTAATTTTTCAGGACCGCGGAGCTGCAGAAAAAAAGACGGGCGGCATTCGAAAGAGTGCCGCCCGTCTTTGTTGTCCCGCGCTGCGGGAGAGGTCAGGGTTTACTTCGAGAGCGTCATGCTCCGCGTCTGCGTGAAGTCACCCGCGGTCATACGGTAGATGTACGTCCCGCTCGCCAGATCCGTCGCGTCGAAAGGCATTTCATACCGTCCTGCCGCCACGACTCCGTCCACCGGCACCGCGACTTCGG
>JAVVFP010000003.1:0-25791 GCA_032250495.1 Bacteroidota bacterium
AGGAGTGAGGCCGAAATTTCGGCCTCACTTTTTGTTTATACGGCGATTTCGTAGGTTTTCGCACTGCCCAAACGGAAAGGAGCCATTCGATGAACAAACGCACCATTACGGAAGCCGATCTTCAGGGGAAGCGCGTGCTGACACGCGTCGATTTCAATGTTCCACTCGATGACCGGCAGGAAATTACCGACGATTCGCGTATCCGCGCCGCGCTCCCGACAATCAAAACCCTTCTGGAAAAGGGTGCCGCCATCATCCTGATGAGCCATCTCGGTCGTCCGAAGGGAAAGGTAGAGCCGACGAAGAGCCTGCGGCCCGTCGCCGACCGCCTCACTTCCCTGCTCGGCCGCGCCGTGGCCTTCGCCCCGGACTGCGTCGGCGATGAGGTGCGCTCCATGGTCGAGGGAATGCAGCCGGGTGCGATCGTGCTGCTCGAAAATCTGCGCTTCCACGCGGAGGAAGAGGGCAACGATCCCGCGTTCGCCGCGCAGCTCGCCGCCCTCGGCGACGTGTACGTCAACGACGCATTCGGTACCGCCCATCGCGCCCACGCCTCCACCGAAGGGGTGACGCACGCGATGGAGCTGAACCTGGCCGGACTGCTCATGGAAAAGGAAATCGATTACCTCACCCGCGCCGTCATCTCACCTGATCGTCCGTACACGGCCGTACTGGGCGGCGCGAAGATAAGTGGCAAAATCGATGTCATCACCAGCCTGCTCGACAAAGTGGACGTGCTGCTCATCGGCGGAGGCATGATGTACACGTTCATCAAGGCACAGGGCATGGAAATCGGGACCTCGCTGCTGGAGGAGGACAAACTCGAACTCGCGCGGCAGATCATGGAACTGGCCATGCAGCGCAACAAGCAGCTCCTCGTTCCGGTCGACGCGGTGGTCGGGAAGGAATTTCGAAACGACACCGAACGCCATACCGTGCGCGCGACCGATATTCCCGCCGACATGATGGGACTCGACATCGGTCCTGAAACCATCGCACTGTTTTCGCGTCATATCAAGGAGAGCAAAACCGTCGTGTGGAACGGACCGATGGGCGTTTTCGAAATGCCGAACTTTGCCCGCGGCACCATTGCGGTTGCGAATGCCATGGTGGAAGCCACGGACGCCGGCGCGGTAACCATTATCGGCGGTGGCGATTCGGCGGCGGCCATCAACCAGGTCGGCCTGGCGGACCGCGTTTCGCATGTGTCGACGGGTGGCGGCGCCTCCCTTGAATTTCTCGAGGGCAGGACACTGCCGGGCGTGGCGGCGCTGACCGACCGCGGGTAAATGCACAGCGCCATAACACGCGGCGGAACGATCCCCCCGCGGGCTCTGTTTTTCTAAAGAGTTATAGAACCAAGGAAATCATGTCACCCATTCCAGGAAGCGGCGGCGGATATCGTCCCCAGTTCGGCGGATTCAGTTTTTTCCCGCCGGTTATCAAGAACATCCTCATCATCACGGTCGGGATGTTCATCGTGCAGTGGTTCGTCCAGAGCGGCATACAGCTCGGTGGCGAACCGCTGTCCTACCTGTTCATCCGTTACCTGTACCTGCTCCCGCTCGACAACGGCTTCCTCCCCTGGCAGCTGATCACCTACATGTTTCTCCACGGCGGCTTCATGCACCTGTTTTTCAACATGCTGATGCTCTGGATGTTCGGCATGGAGCTGGAGAACACCTGGGGATCACGGAAATTCCTGGTCATGTACATCGGCGCGGGCATCGTGGCAGGACTGGCGAACCTCTTCATCGCACCGCTGTTCACCGGAACCGGACCGACCATCGGCGCATCCGGCGGCGTGTATGCCGTGCTGGTCGCTTTCGCGATGATGTTTCCCGACCGCTACGTGTACCTCTATTTCTTTGTCCCTGTCCGGGCAAAATACCTGATCAGCTTCTTCATCCTTCTCGAGCTGTTCAACGGTGTCACCGGCACCAGCGACGGTATCGCGCACATCGCACATCTCGGCGGAGCGTTTCTCGGTGCGGTCTGGGTGCTGCTCGACCGCAAGGGCACGCTCGATTCCTGGTTCGCCAGGCTGGACAGCCGCAGCGCTGCGCGCAAGCGCGCCGCCTGGGACAATACGCCGCGCGAGGCGAAATTCTACGAATTCGGTGAACGCCGGGAAGAGCGGCGCAGCCAGGACAAGAAGTTCGACGAGTCGCAGACGGCCATCGACGACATTCTCGACAAGATCAGCGTCTCGGGCTACGGCAGTCTGACCGAGGAAGAGAAGCGCATTCTCCTCGACGCAAGCAAGCGCATCCATCCCGACAAGGGATCCGAGTAACCGTTTCCATCGCAGAAAGCATGCACACATGATTGACATTCCCGTGATTCAGGACCCCAACGCCCCCACCTGGCAGTCACCGCAGGTCAAGACCGTACGCCGCAAAACGCGCAAGGTCTGGATCGGCGACATTCCCGTGGGCGGCGACGCGCCGATTTCGGTACAGACGATGACAAAGACCAAAACATCCGACGTCGAAGGTACGCTCGCGCAGGTGCGCCAGGCGGCCGACGAGGGCTGCGACATCGTCCGCATCACCGTCAACGACAAGAAGGCCGCCGCCGCAATGGCAGACATCGTGAAGGGGTCACCGATACCTGTCGTGGCGGACATTCATTTCAACCACGTCTTCGCGCTGGAATCGATCAAGGCCGGCGTGGCGAAGGTGCGCATCAATCCGGGCAACATCGGCTCCATCGATCGCATTCACCAGGTGCTCGGCGCAGCGAAGGAGCGCGGCGTGCCCATTCGCATCGGCGTGAACTCCGGCTCACTGGAAGAGGACATACTTGAAAAGCACGGCTATCCCACCGCGGAGGCCTTGTTCGAGAGTGCGATGCGGCATGCCGAAATCTGCGAAGATTACGGTTTCCGCGACATCATCATTTCCGTCAAGTCCACCGACGTCCGCCTGATGATCGAGGCCTACCGCCTGCTGGCCGCACGCACCGACTACCCGCTGCATCTCGGCGTCACCGAGGCGGGCACCTCGCGTGTCGGCTCCATCAAGTCGGCCGTGGGTATCGGCACGCTGCTGGCCGAGGGCATCGGAGACACCATACGCGTTTCGCTCACCGACGAGCCCTACAGGGAAGTCGAAGTCGGCAAGGAAATCCTGCGCTCTCTCGGACTCGCATCCCGCAACGTCGAGATCATCGCCTGTCCCACCTGCGGTCGGCTGGAAGTGGATCTGTTCCGCATCACCAATGAACTCGAAGAGCGGCTGGCGGGCATACGCAAGCCGGTGAAAATTGCGCTGCTCGGCTGCGTGGTCAACGGTCCGGGGGAGGCCAGCGAAGCCGATATCGGCATCGCGGCCGGCAAGGGTGTCGGCATACTCTACCGCAAGGGCGAGGTCGTGCGCCGACTGAAGGAGGACGAAATCATCGACGCCGTCTACGAGGAAGCGATGAAGTTCGTCCCGGACGAAGAGAAGGAGAAGGCCGCGCGGAACTGACGCGGCCGCACGGCGTCCCGCGAAGGGACGCGCGGGATCGCGGCGTCTCCCGTATACAGGACGCCACAGACATATAGGGAGAACCATGTTGCCATTCATCTGGCACGCGCTCTGCGACGTGCTTTTTCCGCCGCGCTGTCTCGGCTGCGAGCAGCGCATCCACGCCGGCGACGTGCTTTGCGGCCGCTGCCTGGGTGAGCTTCACCCTTTGCCGCTGACCGCGGAACAATCGCTGCGCAACATCGCGTCGCTGCAATGCGCCTGCGACGCGACCATGATGTACGTGGGCTACGAGTACGAGGAGGACGGGGTGCTCGAGCAGTGCATACACGCGCTGAAGTACCGGCGCATGCACAGCGTGGGAATCTGGCTGGGCCGCCTGCTGGGTGAGCGCCTGCGCGCGACCGCCCTGCTTGCGGACGACGCTGTCCTGCTCCCCGTACCGCTGCATCGCATCCGTCAGGTCGAGCGTGGCTACAATCAGGCAGCCTGCATCTGCGACGGGATCAGCCGCGAATGCGGCTGCGCGCTTTTGCCCGGCCTGCTTCGTCGTCCACGCTATACGGCCTCACAGTCCGCATCGCGGCTCGGCATCGCCGAACGGCAGGTGAATGTGCGCGACGCGTTCGCCGTGGACGCGCGCTGCCTGGACGTGCTCGGGGGAAGGCCGGTGCTGCTGCTCGACGACGTCATCACCACCGGCGCCACGATGAGCGCCTGTGTTGCGCTGCTGAACCGTCACGGTGTGCGTGATGTGCGCATGCTCGCGGTGGCGCGTCCCCCGCGCCACTGATGCGGCTTCAGTGAAAGACGAACACCGGGATGCTGCCGTCCTTGATGATGCTGCGTGCGGTGCTGCCGAAGAGGAATTCCGAGATGCCGCGACGCATGGGACGGCCGAGAATGACCAGCGCCGGATGCAGCTCCTTGATCACCTGCTTGATGGCATCGGCCGGTTTACCTGTACGCAGCATCATGCGTGCCTCGATGCCATGGGCATGCAGGAAGCGCGCAGCTTTCTCGAGATGGAATTTATTCTTTTCATATTCCGACGCCACGCAGAGCAGGGTGACGGGATAGATTTGCGGGATATCCGGTGTGACATGCGCATACGCCTGCAGGGCCCGCGCTGCGCCTTCCGAGCCGTCGTAGGCGATCACCACGTTCTGCGGCAGATCGGCTTTTTCCGGGACGGCGAGTACGGGACAGACGGGGTCCCTGAGCAGGTGTTCGAGTGTATCGCCCGGACCCTCCTGCGTGGGATAGTGGAAGTACGTTCGCAGCCCGGTGATGATCAGGTCCGCGGTCTTTCCTTCTTCGCGCAGTCCGCCTGACGGAGTCCCGGTGTGAATGATGTCCTCGTGCGCGACCTTTTCCAGGTCGCAGGCCATGCGGAACTCGGCGATGAGCTCTTCCGCGTGCCTTTTCGCATCGTTGAGCATGGATGAAACCGTATGCTCGGACATCTGGAAGGCGCCGGGCTGCGCGCCCGCGGCGAGCTGTTCGATGTTCGGCCGGTCGATGATGGCGATACCGATTATCGTGCTCTCATACACTTTGGCACGACGGATAGCCAGGTCCAGCGCGCTCTGTGCGTACGGTGATCCGTCCAGTCCAACGACGATTCGTTTACTCATGATGTTCCTCGCTGCGATGAGGGAAGTCTATCGAAGAATCCAGATCCTTGCGTCCAGCGCATCGAGGCGAAGCCTGTGCTCGCCACCGTGCAGCGTGCCGTTCTCTTCACCGAGCAGCGCCTCGCTGCCCGCGGCATCACCCGCGACCACCAGTTCCCAGCGACCGTCGGGCAGGATGACGTTCTCGAATACGGCGGCCTGCGTGCCGGTATTGACGAGGACGGCGATACGGCCGTCGACGACGTAGCCCATGAGCATCGGGTCATCGGGCAGGATCCATTGTATGTAGTCATCCGGTGGCGCGTGTCCGACGCGCAGAACCTTGCCCGCGTCGCTGCGGCGAAGCCGGATGAGACCTTTCCAGTACTCTTTCATCCGTTCGAAATTGCATGCCGCACCGTCTTCGATATTGCGGCCGAGGCTCTCCCAGAGAAAAAGGTTGGGCCGGCGCAGGTTGTAGGTGTCCCTTCGTCCGTGAATGTAAATCGGACCGCTGGCAGTGTGTTCGACCAGGTTCACCAGCGGTGTCGAGCCCTTGCTGCGCAGCATTTCCGTCCCGCCGTGAATGACCACGGGACCGAGCGAAGTCAGCAGCATCGCCGCGGCGATACGCACACGCGCTTCCTCCACACCACGCAGTCCATTCCAGTCCTCGACGGCAAAGCGGTCGGCCAGCGCCCAGTTGTCATGGATGTCGAGGTAATTGATTCCCTCGTTGGGATTGTCCTCGTAGAGGAAACTGTTGGCGATGGCCTGCCGGGCGGCATCGCGCATTCCGTTGCCGCCGGCGTAGCCGCGGTCGCGGAACTTGTTCTCGGGATTGTCCGGGGGACCACAGAGCGCATTGCGCGTATCGTCCTGGAAAAAAGTGATGGGCGCGTCCTCCTTGTACCAGTCCCATTCGGGATTGGCCTCGTACTCGGGATCGGAAGAAGCGATCCACGGTTCACCGTAGATGATGATCTCCGGTCCCAGCAGGCGCCGCAGCTCCTCGAGCGTCTGCTGATCGGTGAGTCCCGCGAGGTCGATGCGGAAGCCGTCCACCCCGTACTCTTCAATCAGCATGCGGCATTGATCATATATCCAGCGCGCCGTCATCGGCCGTTCTTCCGATTTTGTTTCCGTTCCGTACGCACCGATGAAATCGAGTGCATCGTCGGTACGGTAGTAGGCGTGGCGGCCGAAGACGCGGAAATTGAAATACATCTCCCTGCCGTCCATGCGTTCGCCCGTATGGTTGAACACGAGATCGACGATGACCGCGATGTCCTTTTCATGAAAGGCAGCGACCAGCTCACGGAAATCCCTGTTCTGCGAACCGATTTCGCTGCCCTTTCTCCGGTAGCGGGATTCGAGCGCCAGGGCATGTGTGGTACGATACCCCCACTGGTAATTGCTGCTGTCGACCATCTGTTCGCGCATGTACGCGTTACCGGCGAAGGCCTGCTGCCATTCGTGGTCAGGGTAATGCAGGAATTCCTGCACAGGCATGAGATGGACAACATTGATGCCGAGATCGACCAGGTAGTCGAAGCCCACCGCCTCTCCCCTGCCGTTGCGCAGACCTGACTGCGCAAAACCGGCAAAACTGCCGCGCAGAGCAGGATCGAGTCCGGGAAGCGCGAGAGTGAAATCCTCGACGTGCACCTCGTAGGCGATGACGTCCTCCATTACCGGGATGCCACCGCGCAGCGGGGGCGGCGCTGTCATGCGTGGCCAGATGCGCGCACGGCCGAAGCTGTCATCGGAGACGCGCGCGTACGGATCGGTGACATGAACGGGATGCTGCTCATGGAATTCATTGCCCGGATCATCGGGACCATGCACGGTGAAGTCATACCACCAGCCCTCGTAATTTCCGGGCAGGGCGATTTCCCAGACGGCGGAGCTGTCCCTGCGCAGCGCGTGCACAAGCGCGGGGGGGGCTCCACGGCGGGCGCGGTACAGGTACAGTCGCACGCTGTCGGCCCGCGGCGAAAAGACCCGCACCCATGTCCTTTCACTGTCCTCCTCATACCATGCACCGAGTTCCTTGTCCGATGATAGCGTGCGCAGCCATCCGGTGAAGCGGCAGAGAAGCACCTGCCGCTGCTGCAGCAGGTGCAGATAATACACGCGGCGGATATCGATATCCCTGGCGGGTACGAGGAGCAGCGCATGCGATCCTTCCTCGTGCACCGCCCGGATTGCGACTTCCGTTCCCTGCGCCGAGCGCAGCTGATAATTTTGCGTATCCATGGGCAGCGCGACGTCGCCGCCGCGCAGAAGGCGAATTTCTCCGCTGGCGAGCAGTTCCGCACGAAGCGGCAGTCCCCCGTCCATCGCTGGCCCCGGTGACGCTTTCTGCGCCGCGGCGGTATGTACCAGCAGGCATACCGCTGCAACAATTACCCAGTTGAGCATGGCATCTCTCATCAACGCATGACTTGTGTGCTTGAATATACGCCATTCCGTCTTGGAATTCATGTTTTCGACGCGAATTCTCACGCGACATAAAAATATTTTCCCCGCCTGTCGTAATTGTCTTTGTTTTTGTTAGATTGCCTGTCCACGCCGGAATTCCAATACGCCGCGCCGCGTCCCGGGAATTCCGGCTTCCCCCTTCCCGTACCAAACCGGAGTTGATCTATGGCGGTGTATCATTCCGAAAAAGAATTTCTCCGTTCACTGAAACGGTTCAACGCGCTTTCCTCCGCACAGTACGAATGGCACACCGGTGTCTCCGAGAAGGAACACGAGTGCACGTTCGGCCACCGGATCCCGGCTGAGGACCTGTATTTCAAAAAGCCGCTGGACATGGAAGGCGAGCGGAAGGTTCGCGTATGCAGGGAATGCATGGAGAAGCTGGTGTTTATCACGATAGACAGCGACAGGCACAGCAAGCAACTTTCGGAACGCCTTTTCCGCGAGCGTCATCCGACCCAGAAGAAAATACTCAAGACCATATTGCGCTGATCGCGCCGAAAAGGGGCGTCCCGGGGACGCCCCTTTGTTTTATCGTCCCTCCCCGTCATCTTGCTTCCATCGCACTGAACGCCGAAACAACTCCACGCGCACCGTGACCCTTCTCCATTTTTCCACCGCCGACTGGCTGCTTATCGCCGGGTATATGTTCTTCATCTTTTACCTGGGCTTCCGTGGCGCCACGCGCGACCGTGGCAGCTCGGAAGAGTTCATTCTCGGCGGCCGCATGCTCACGCTGCCCGGCTTCGTAGCGGCGCTGGTCTCGACCTGGTACGGCGGCATACTCGGTGTCGGCGAGTTCACCTACCTGTACGGCCTGGCAAACTGGTTCGTCTTCGGCCTCCCCTACTACCTGTTCGCCATCGTCTTCGCGCTGCTGTTCGCACATCGCGTGCGCAGCAGCGGACGCTTTTCCATCCCGGATCAGCTCTACGCCGTCTATGACAGGAAAACGGGCCTATTCGGTTCCGTGCTCGTTTTCTTCAACAGCTCCCCTGCTCCATACATCCTCATGCTCGCCGTGCTGCTGCAGGTGGTCACGGGATGGAGCCTGCTGCCGGCATTGCTCGCGGGGACGGCGGTCTCCGTCATATATGTCTTCACCGGCGGTTTCCGCGCCGTGGTCCGCACGGACCTCCTCCAGTTCACCCTCATGTTCGCCGGTTTCTTCGTGCTCCTCCTCTTTCTCGTGCCCGAACACGGCATTCTTCCCTTTCTCTCCGACCGCCTGCCCGCACAACACCTGACGCTCACCGGCGGCAACAGCTGGCAGTACATACTCGTGTGGTTCTTCATCGCGCTGTGGACGCTGGTCGCCCCGCAGTTCCACCAGTTCACGCTCAGCGCGCGCACCCCCGGCACCGCGCGCCGCGGCATCTACGTGTCCGTCGTCTGCTGGTTCGTTTTCGACACCATCACGACGCTGTCGGGTCTGTACGCGCGCGCCCTGCTCCCGGAGATGTCCCAGCCGGCGATGGCCTTTCCCCTGCTCGCCGAACAGGTGCTCCCCTCCGTGGCGAAAGGTATTTTCTACATCGGCATGCTCGCCACCGTCATGTCCACCACCGACGGCCTGACCTTCATCGCCGGACTGACGGCCGGACGAGACATACTCTCCACGCTCACCGGCCGCGATGACGACGCCAGCGTCACACGCTATACGCAGTACGGCATCGTCTTCACCGCACTGTTCTCCGTCGCCGCCGTGCTGCTCTTTCCCTCCGTGATCAGCCTCTGGTATGTCATCGGAACCCTGTTCATCCCGCCGCTGCTGCTTCCCCTCGGTACAAGCTATTTCACCCGCTTTGCCATTCCGGCGACACCCACCTTCGCCGCGATGACGGCGGGTTTCCTTCTCAGTGCCGCCTCCTTCGTCGCCGGCCAATTGCTCATGATGGACGACACTCCGCAGTACCCCCTCGGCATCGAACCGATGTACGCCGGCCTGGCCGCGAGCGTCGCCGTCTACCTCCCGCACTGGATCCGCGGCGGACGACGCGGGGAATAAAAAACACACCCATTCCAGGGAAGAATGAGTGTGTCAGTAAACAGTTGGGGAACAAAACTGTTGCGATAAGCAACTATTGCACCTTTTACCTTTCGCCGTACTCCTCGAGAAAATCCGTGCGAATTTGCATGGCATCGAACAGTTTGGCGATGGCGGTGATGATTTCTTCCTGTTCCCCGGGATTGACTGTCTGCAGCACCTGTTCATAGACATGTGTGCAGTCGCTGCTGACCTTGCGGGCGATGATTTCACCCTGCCTGGTCAAGCGAACGTTGATGATGCGTCTGTCATGCGGATCGATATGCCGCGTCACGAAGCGCTTTTTGACGAGACCGTCAATGATGCGCGTCAGGCGGCTGCTGGTCAGGCTCATGCGATGGGCGATATCCTTGACCGAGAGTTCGGTGTCAACCCGGAAGGCCCGGAGACACTTGAACTCGGAAAGGGAGAGCTTCGCCCGTTCCGCGATGGATTCCTGTTTTCGCTGGCAGGTGCCGACGAGACCCAGAGTCAGATCCGCAAGTTTTTCTGCTTGTTTGTGAACGTCAACCTGCTCCATGAGATCTCACGTATAACAGTTTGCTAATATCAACTTATCTTTATGACAAATAAATGTCAAGAGCATTTAAAGCTCTTTTAGTGATTTTTTTCTCAAACCGGACCTGTTGGTTTGATTCACATCGTCGCAGTTTGTATCATTTCAGTGAATAACCGGAACACCGACTCAAATCACGAGGCACCGCATGGAACACTTTCGTCAGAGCATGCTCGATCTTATCATTGAGACGTCCACCAATCTTCCTGCCGATGTGCGACGCGCGATGGAAGGCATACTCGAAGGCGAGGAGCCGGGTTCGCGCGCGGCGATGGCACTTTCGACCATCGCGACGAATATCGACATGGCCTGCGAGAACGAGGGGGCCATCTGCCAGGACACCGGAATGCCGACGTTCAAGATCAAAACGCCGATCGGCGTCAACCAGCTGGAGATGAAACGGGACATTCTCTGGGCGGTCGAGGAGGCGACGCGGCGTGGAAAGCTGCGTCCCAACACCGTGGATTCCATCACGGGGAAGAACAGCGGGAACAACATCGGCAGCGGCGCCCCGATTTTCTACTGGGAGCAGTGGGAGCGTGGGGACATCGAGGTGAAGCTCGTACTCAAGGGAGGCGGCTGCGAGAACAAGAACATACAGTATTCCCTTCCCGCCACGCTCGAGCATCTCGGCAAAGCGGGACGTGATCTCGAGGGTGTGCGCAAGTGCATACTGCACGCCGTCTGGCAGGCCCAGGGACAGGGTTGTTCGGTGGGCGCGATAGGCGTGGCCGTCGGCAGCGACCGTGCCGGGGGATATGCGAACGCGAAAGAGCAGCTTTTCCGTGAACTCGACGACCGCAACCCGGATCCCGCGCTCGCCGCGCTGGAGGACGAGATCATGGAGCATGCCAACAAGCTCAACATCGGTCCGATGGGCTTCGGCGGCGCAAGTACGCTGATAGGGTGCAAAATCGGGAGTTATCACCGCCTTCCCGCCAGCTATTTCGTATCCGTGGCCTATGACTGCTGGGCGTTTCGCCGTCTCGGCGTGCGCATCGACCCCGCATCGGGCGTCATCGACAGCTGGATGTACCGTGACGCCGATCCGCGCCGCATGGCAAAAAGCGAAGGCATTCCGCTCACCGGCAAGGAGATACATCTGCGCGCACCGATCAGCGAGGAGCAGATCCGCAGCCTGAAGGTGGGCGACATCGTGCTGATCAGCGGCCGGATGTTCACGGGCAGGGACGCGCTGCACAAGTACCTGATGGACAATGACGCGCCGGTGGATCTCAGCGGCGGCGTGCTCTATCACTGCGGTCCGGTCATGCTGCAGGACGACAGCGGCGAATGGCATGTCAAGGCCGCGGGTCCGACCACGAGCATACGGGAAGAACCGTATCAGGCGGACATCATCAAAAAATTCGGCATACGCGCCGTCATCGGGAAGGGCGGTATGGGTCCCCGCACGCTCGAGGGACTGGAGGAATTCGGCGCGGTGTATCTCAATGCGATCGGCGGCGCGGCGCAGTATTACGCGGAAACGATAAAGAAGGTCACCGGCGTGCATTTCCTCGAGGAATTCGGCATTCCCGAAGCCCTCTGGCAATTCGAAACCGAGAACTTCGCGGCTATCGTGACCATGGACGCCCATGGCAATTCCCTGCATGCGGAAGTCCTGGAGGATTCCGCACAGCGTCTGCAGGGACTCGATCTCAAGGTCATCCAATAATCATCGCGGGCAGCTTCATGACGACAATTGAACAGTCCTTTCTCGACGCCGCACGCTGTCTCGAGACCTTCATGGCGGACAGCACGCAGTTTCCGCGTGTCGCGCTTTTCGCCGACAAGCTCGCCGCCACCTTTCGCGCCGGCGCCAAAACAATGTCCTGCGGCAACGGTGGCTCGATGAGCGACGCCATGCACTATGCCGAGGAATGGAGCGGCCGCTACCGCAGCGAACGTCCCCCCCTGCCCGCCATCGCCTTCAGCGATCCGGGCCACATGAGCTGCGTGGCCAACGACTACGGCTACGCAGAAGTGTTCGCACGACAGGTACAGGCGCTCGGCAGAGAAGGAGACCTTCTCCTGCTGCTCAGTACCAGCGGCAATTCACCGAACCTGCTGCGCGCGGCGGAAGAGGCCCGCGCCCGCGGCGTCAGCACGGTGGCACTGCTCGGAAAGGGAGGCGGCAAGCTGCTGTCCCTCTGCGACCTGTCCATCATCGTTCCCGGCGAAACCAGCGATCGCATACAGGAATTGCACATCAAAATCATCCATATCGTCATCGAAACCGTCGAACGCGCGCTTTTCCCGGACCTGTACCGGGACTGATTTCGACGCGTATCCCGTACTTCCCCCAGGCCGGACAAACTGTCCGGCTTTTTTTATCGTCCGGATTACATACACAGCACATCCGGGCGTTCGGATTCGGAACAGCGTAATCACGTGACACTGCCCCGTTTATGCTGTTTCCAACGAATTCCACTGTGGCACGAAGTTTGCGGTATACTTGATGTCGCTGTGAAAACACATTCCACCGCCTGCTGATGAGTCTCTGCACAATTTTTTCTCAAGCGACGATTTTATTTGGATTCATTCCATACATGTAGTACATTGAAACCCTCTCTCCACGTACGTATTACCAGAAACTGTCCGCCTGCCAGCGAACGGTTACACAAACAACGAAGGAACACTTCGATCATGGTACGTCATGCATTCGTCTTGACCGCGTTTCTCATGCTGCCGATGCTCACGCAGTCGCAGCAGCACGAGACCGGAATCGCAGCTCCCGTGCTCGCGGAACTGCGCAGCGGGGAAGCTGCATCGACCACTGCGTCGCTGTGGAGAGGCACCCCCGAAGCAGAGCCCGTTTATCCCGCTCCCCCGACCATGCCGATGGGCACGTTCCGTTCCACCGACATCCAGCCGGTACTCGCCGGTCCACTGGGCGCAGATGTCGCGTCCATGCAGGCGGCTGCCCTGCACATGTTCACCGGAACCCGTTTCGGCGACTTCGTGCAGCTGAAGTGGCTGCCGACACAGGGCAACAAATCCGTCGGCTTCGAGATCGAGCGTCGCACACAGTCGCATCCCGCCTGGGAAACCATAGAGTATTTCCGCAGCAGCAGCAAGCGCAGCGGACAGGCCTATGTTTTCAACGACAGGCTTCGCGACGACGGCGCGGTGTATTACCGTCTTCGCCAGATCGATCCCGTCGGCAAGGACATCGCCTCCCCGATCATCTCGGTTACTCCGGACATCGTTCCGCACTCGTTCAGCATCTGGCGGAACTCCAGCGAACCCTTCCAGAATTACGGCACGGTCTCTTTCGGACTTGACGAGGGAAGCGATGTCACGCTGACGCTCATCGACCGTTACGGGCAGCCGCTGCGTGTCCTTCTCGACAACGCACGCATGCAGCAGGGACATCATATCATTCCCTTCGGCACCTCCGACCTGCAGCCCGGACTGTATTTCCTGCGCATCACCACGATGCATGGAAGTGAAAACCTCGTGCTGCTTCATTCCTGAAACCGGAAACAGTGAAATGCAAAAGGCGTCCTTCGGGACGCCTTTTTTTTCTTCCGCGACGGGACTCACCAGTGTCCCGTCCAGTTCTGCCGCTCCTTCCAGAGAAGAAACAGGTGCCGTTCGCTGATCGCGCGCTTGATCAGGCTTCCGAGAAAACCGAGGAAGCGGATGCGTCCCGCGAGCGGCAGCGACGTCCAGCCCACGGCCAGATGCTTGCCGAGGGAGACCACTTCTCCGAGCACTTTCGGCCGATACGGTTTCGCCTTCTTTCCCGCAGCAAGACGCACGAGGTTGTCCGCGGTGAGATATCCCTGCTGCAGCGCGAACTGGGCTGCCGTGGGAACGGCTTCCTTCGTGTCAGGATTCACTGCAAGCGCATTGTCCCCGATGGCGAACACCCCGGGATATCCTTTCAGCTGCAGGGATTGATCCACGATGACTCGTCCCATCGGACCGGTCTCCGCCCCGCTGCGGCGAAGCAGATCGGTCACGCGAATGCCTCCGGTCCAAATCATGGTGCGTGTGGGTATCGGTTCGCCGGGATCGCGCAGCACCAGCAGGCGGCCATTCTCCTCCCGCATGCCGAGCACGCGCGTGCCGGTGCGTATCTGTATGCCCAGTGCCTGCATCGCTTCCACTGAACGCGCCACCTGCCGGCCGCCGAGCGAAGGAAGAATGCGATCTGACAGCTCGATGAGCATCATTTCCGGCTCTCCCGGATCGATATGGTACTGCTCGCTCAGCGCGTCGAAGCGCTCCGCCATCTCGGCCGCCAGCTCCACCCCGGTCAGTCCCCCGCCGCCAATAACCACGCGCAGGTATTCCCTGCGCCTGTTGAGACTTGTCTCCGACGCGGCGATTGCGAACATGCGCTCGGTATGCGCCCGGATGCGCTCGGAGTCCTCCAGCTCCTTGAGCTGAAAGGCATGCTCCTCGAGTCCGGGAATCTGGTAGAAGTTGGTCTTGCTGCCGAGTGCGATGACGAGGTAGTCGTAGCGAAGACGGCGCGGCGCGGCATCGGTGGTATCGCTGCGCCCGAAATCGAGTTCGACGGATTTTTCATCAAGGTCGATGCTGGTGACTTCGCCCAGGTGAAAAGTGACATTGGGACGCTTCTCGAGAAAACGGGCGAGCGGCACGGTCACCTCGGATTCCCGCACGGCCCGTTCATGCAGGCGGGTTTCGAGCAGATGGTAGGTATGCCGGTCGACGAGGTGGATGCGGACGCCGGACTGCCGGCGGAACTTCCGTGACAGGCGGGTCACGCAACTCATTCCCCCGTAGCCGGCGCCGAGTATGACGATGTCCATGGAGTCGCTGCTGTTCATTTTCTTTCCGGATGTTCTATGCCATAACACGCGAAGCATCCGTATTGTTGCCACGGGAAGCAAAACGCCCGTTCCCCCGCCGCGGGTGGCAGGGGAACGGGCGTGCAAACGGGGAGAAGCGACGACGAATCAGCGCAGCGTGGCGAGCGCCAGCTCCGCCGCATCGAGCAGCGGCTGCGTGGATATCGGCGCACCCACGGCCGTGCGCATCCACAGGTCGGGTAAGACATTCCCGATGGTGCACATGCGCTCCATTTCCGTGGCCAGTTTTCCGGACTTCAGGTATTCTTCCACCTGGAAGGCGATGATATGTCCCATCGGGTAATCCGGCGTGTACAGTCCTGCGTCGATGGTATGGGAATAGATCGCGAGCAACGCCTGGTCCTTCATCCCGAGAACCGGTGCGTAATATTCGTTCCACACCTCCCGCGCGATGGACATGACCGCTTCCCGCAGCTGAGCGGGCGTCGCATCGGGATGTTCATACATCCATCGCCAGGCCCGCATGTCCACCAGCGCCACGCCGGCGATTTCGTACGTGGACCACAGTACATCGAGCACGTTTGTGGCCTCCGCTTTCGGATCGGACACCTTCTGTCCGAGAAGTTCGAGGTCGCGGGACTGGAAGACGAAGGCGAAGCCCTCGGTAAAGGCCGTGTTGGGGACACCGCGCAGGAGGGTGTAATCCATCATCTGGAAGGACATGACCTGCTCGACATTATGGCCGAGTTCGTGGATGGCGATGTTGTAGCCCTTGTAATTCATGCCGTCCTCCGGCACGCGCGTGCGCAGGTGCGCATTGTCGACCAGTCGTCCCGCACCCATGGCATGTCCCGCGCCGCGCGCGGCGTCCACGGTGATTTTCGACGCCAGGTATTTCGCTTTTTCGAAAGTGAAGCCGAGTCTGACGAGGATGTTGGGTATATCGTTTTCGAAGGCCTGCACGTCGGGGTATTTCCGTCGGACGATGCGATCGAGCTGGTCCTCGGTCAGCGGCGGCTTACTTTTGAAACCGGTGTACCAGATATCGAAGGGCTGCAGGTCGCGTCCCAGGCGGGCACGGATCAGCTCCGCCGTCTCCTTGACCAGCGGGGAGCTGAGCACGCTGACCAGCAGCTTCTCCACTTCCTCTTCGGGGATTTCCCGATCGTCGTTGAAGCGGCGCGCGATATGCGTGGGATTGTCGGGGTGATAGGGATCGACCTGGCGCTCGGCCTGGAAGATTTTCAGCCACATGGCGTAACGCGTATCCTCCTCCCGTACTGCGGGGGACGCGCCCTCGGGCGAGGTGCCGGCCGGGACGACCAGGTTGTCGTCGATATACCAGTCCACTTCCGGATTGTTCACCACCGCGGCGGGAATTTCCTGTGCGATGATCTTTTCCATGATGCGGTGAATGAGCTGCTGGCGCGCGAGGCCGCCGGGTTTCGCGTACTGCGCCTTCAGTTCGTCGCGCAGGCCCCAGTGCGAGATCAGGCTGAGTCCCTCGGGAAAGTGGCGTTCGCCGTCGCCGGTGACGACGTTATGCATGACGATGTTGTAGCTGCTGATGTAGCTGTCGGAGATGGTGTAGGCTGCGGCCACCGCCTGGCTGGCCTCCGAGGGCACGCGGGTGTTGAAACCCTGTGCGAGCCGGACTTCCGCCCAGCGGCGGCGCGTCCATTCGTCTCCCTGTTCAAGGCGTTCGGCCAGCGTGGTCAGCGGGAAGTTGAGCAGGACGACGAAGGCGAGGCGCGTCGAAAAGAGGTCCTCGCTCACATGCGCATGCGGCGCGTATTCGCCGAAGAGATAATCGACAGGCAGAATGGGACCGGTGTCCAGCTGCAGGGGAATGTTCAAATCGCGGTTCATTTCCCGGAGATAACCGCTGATCAGCATGAAATTATGCTGGAAGCGCTGGAAGGTCTGGTCCAGGCGGTCCGGGTCGGTGATGAAGTGCTCGCCGCAGAAAGCGGTGAATTCTCCTGCGCTGCCGTCCTCATCGCGCCACATGGACGCCGCCTGGCGCACGCCCTGCTCGATGCGGGCGCGATGCTCTTCGCCGTGCCGGTCGACGAGTCCGGCGACGGCATCATTGATCGTTGCTTCAGTAATGCTCATGGTGGGAATGTCCTGCGGCTGTTCCGTGGTGCGGGTACAGGCGGCGAGAAGCAGCAGTACCGGCAGCAGGGATGCGATGCGGAAGGTCATATGTTCCTCTGCTCGTGAAAATGTTAGGTCACAATTGAAAAAATTATTCGAACTGGAAATGCTTGATTTTTTCTCCGCTGTCGCGCACATGGCGAATGGCGTCGATGCCGATGCGCAGATGCTCCTCCCCGAAGCGGCGCGACACTTCGCGATCCGATTCCTCTGTCTTGATACCCTCGGGGGCCATGGGGATGTCCGAGACCAGCAGCACCGCTCCGCGGGGAATGCGATTCGCGTGACCGACGATGAACACCGTGGCGGTTTCCATGTCGATGCCGATGGCACGTATCGCGCGGAGATACTCGCGAAAGGCCTCGTCGTATTCCCACACGCGCCTGTTGGTGGTGTATATCACACCGGTACGGTACTCGTAGCCGTGATCGGCCACGGCGTTGGCCACGAACTGCTGCAGTTTGAACGACGGCAGCGCGGGCACCTCGCGCGGCATGTAGGAGTCGCCTGTGCCCTCGCCGCGTATGGCCGCGGTGGGAAGGATGAAGTGGCCGACCTCGGTCGATTTCTTCAGTCCCCCGCACTTGCCGAGAAAGAGCACGCCCGCGGGAGCGACCGAGGTGAGCAGATCCATGACGGTGGCGGCGTTGGGACTCCCCATGCCGTAATTGATAATCGTCACGCCGTCCGCCGACGTCGCGGCTGTCATCGGTCCGCCCCGGCCCTGCACGGGAACGTCGTGCCGGGCGGCGAAGGTGTCGACATATACCTGGAAGTTCGTCAGCAGTATCCATTCGCCGAAGTCCTCATGCCGCATCCCCGTGTAGCGCGGCAACCAATCCCGCACGATTTCGTCTCTGGTCGCTCTCATATCGGCCTCGCATTCATATCAACGTAAAATACCATGGCCCGGACTGAAATTCCATTTCCCGCCATTGCGCCCATTGGCATTTTCGCCCGATATTGTTGTGATTGTTCACCCGCATGAGGCTGCAATGGCGCGAAGCATACTGCTCTGGATACTGGCTCTTCTCATCACGCTCGCTTCCGCATACTATCAGCGGAAAACCGGTCCCACGTACCCGGTGGACGGCAGTGTCGCGGTCGGCGACGCGACGGTGCATTACTCGCTGACGCGCTCGCATGGCGGCGACGGGGACCAGACGGTGCCGTTTCGATCGGACCTTGCAGGCGTGGAGGGAGAAATCGTCTACCGCCGCTACAAGACCGATGATGCATGGCGCCGCGCAGCGCTCACGGCGGAGGGGGACTCCCTGTTCGCCACGCTTCCGCATCAACCCCCGGCAGGCAAGCTCGAGTACTTCGTCGAACTCGAAAGGGACGGCGCGCTCGTGCGCGTCCCGGATCATGAAAGCGTGGTTACGCGTTTCAAGGGCGCCGTACCCGCCGGTGCGCTCATCCCGCATGTGATCGCCATGTTCCTTGCCATGTTCATCTCGACGCGCGCAGGACTCGAAGCGCTGCGCCGCGAAGGCCGTCCACGCCTGCAGGCCATCGCCGGCATCGTCTTCCTGATCATCGGCGGCTTCATCTTCGGTCCCATCGTGCAGAAATACGCCTTCGGGGAATACTGGACAGGCTTTCCATATGGAACCGACCTGACGGACAACAAGACGCTGATCGCACTACTGGCCTGGCTGATCGCCATGGCGGCGATATGGAAAAAGGACGCCCTGCGTACGCATCCCGCGCGCCGCTGGTTCGTGGTCGCCGCCTCGGTGGTCATGCTGCTCATCTTCCTCATCCCGCACAGCATGATGGGTTCGGAAATCGACTACAAGGAGATGGACCGCCAGAAAGCGGCGGAGAAAGCACGCGCGCTGGAGGCCGCTGCGGACTCGGAAGAGACCGCCGAACCCGGGATTCCTTCAACGGACGAGATGCCGGGTCAGGCCGGACAGGAAGCGCCATGAGCGTGCCGCGGGAAAATGGCGCCACGCTCTACACCGCCTGTGCGGGCATCGGCGTCCTGGTCTTTTTCCTCGGTCCCGCGCTGGCCCTGCTGCTCGACGTTCCCGCCCTCACGGCCGCCACCATCGGCTATGCAGGAATCATGCTGTTCACCGGCGGCATCGCCGCGCGCTACGGTTTCGCGCGCGGAGACACCCCGTGGAAGCAGCTGCTGCGCAACCTGCTCGTCGCCGCCGCCGTCACGCTGATGTTTTACTTCGTCTTTCTTTTGCTGTACATGATCTGACGCGTATCCGCATGCCCAGGAAATCCGCCCCGGAATGGTTTTATGAACAGTCCGCCGTTATTCCCTTCCGGCGTCGGCACCATGGCATCGAAATCCTTCTCATCACGAGCCGGGGAAAGAAACGCTGGATTTTCCCGAAAGGGGTGATCGAACCCGGACTCACCGCGCGCCGCTCCGCGCTCAAGGAGGCGCGCGAGGAAGCGGGCATCGAAGGGAGGATACTCGGGGAAGCCGTCGGGGAATACCGCTATGAAAAATGGAACGGCAGTATCCGCGTGCAGGTCTTCGCCATGGAAGTGACGCGTACGCTCGAGCACTGGGAGGAGGAGGACGAGCGCGAACGCAAATGGCTGCGCGCCGACAGGGCCGCCGATCGCCTCGACCGCAGGGACCTGCGCAGCATGCTCGCACGCTTCCTGCGTCACCTCGACGACTGAGCGCGGCGATGCACATCGCGGTGCGTCATCGACACGAGTTGTCCGTGGGACGCGTATAGTCCGCGGTGCATTGCATCCGGGAGGAATGTCCATCGTCCCTTTGCCGCTGTAAATCCGCACCCGTCACACTTCCCCACGCGCATTCCTCCCGGATGCAACACGCCGCGGACTCCGGAGGAATGTCCATCGTCCCTTTGCCGCGGTAAATCCACATCCGTCACGCTTCCCCACCTGCATTCCTCCCGCATGCAACGCGCCACGGACTCCGGCAGGGTACTGCACAACCACCATGCTCCCGCCCCGCCAATCCCGGACCCCGCATATCCTGAATGAAGAAAAAGTTACAGGGACTTGTGGGCAAAAATATTTTCCTTTAAATTTTAATTAAACTAGATTAAAATACTGGCGAAACGATAATCCTGAGCCTCCCTTCCTGATTCACCGCGACGCCCGTACCGGCGGCGTCACGGCCGTTAACCGCCATCTGTGACATATAACGTACCGTCACGGCTGCGAAGCCGGGACGATCACGCGTAACACAAAACGAGAGCCATGAAACGTCCCATGTCCCGATTCGTCCTTCTTTTCTCCGCCGCGCTGCTGTTTTCGGCCTGCGCTGATTCCATCGTTTCCGAATGCGACCTCGCCGTGCCGGAGGCCATGCCGGCGCGCTTCTCCGCCATCGAGTCGCAGGTGTTCGCCACGGGCTGCGCCCTGGCGGGCTGCCACGCGGGAAGCAATCCGCAGGCGGGACTCGACCTCACCCCGGGGAACGCCTACGCGTCCCTCGTCGGCGTGGCGAGCATCAACTATCCCGCGCAGCAGCGGGTCAAGCCGGGCAGCAGCGGGGAAAGCGTGTTGATCGGGGTACTGCGCGGCTCACTGGTCCCCTCCATGCCCCCTGCGGGTGCGCTGGACGCGGCGGTCATCGACTCGATCGCGGCATGGATAGACGGCGGAGCCCTGAATGATTGATTCACGTGCACCGACACGTGCACCGAGAGGAAATGCACACAGATGTGGAAAGGAACAGCCATGATACGCACGTTACTGCTCATACTGCTGCTCGCGGCGCCGCTGGCCGCGCAGACGGAATACCACGTCGACAAGCAGGCGAAGAACCAGGTAAAATTCATTTCCGACGCGCCGGTGGAGGACTTCGAGGGAGTGACCGACAATATCGACGGCTACCTCAGCCACGGCGCAGGCGGACTGAAAGACGACAGCAAGCTGTACTTCGAGGTGGACCTGCGCACGCTGGACACCGGCATCGGCCTGCGCAATCGCCACATGCGTGAGGATTACCTGCACACGAACAAGTACCCCTACGCGAAATTCAGCGGACGCATCACGCAGGTCGAAAAGAACGGCGGCGCGCAGAAGGTTACCGTACGCGGCAGCATGGACATTCACGGTGTAAAAAAGCCCATGCAGGTCACCGGCACGCTGCACGACGACGCTTCCTCCCTGCGCATTCAAACCGAATTCGAAGTCAAACTCACCGACCACGGAATTGAAGTGCCGCAGTTCATGTTCCTCAAAATCGACGAGGGCATGCAACTGGTGCTCGATTTTCATCTCAATAAAGTCAAAGGGTAAGCTCCCGTGAAACGCATCCTGATCGCGACCGTTTTTCTCACCTTCTGTTCCACTGCCGCCGCACAGGACGGCGCTTCGGGCTGGCAGCGCAGCGAACCCGCGGAACTGCCGCCGCTGCAGCTGTTCCACTCCACGCACGGCGCCAACCTGCCCACCGCGGAAGTGCTGCAGCAGGGTAATTTCGAATTCGAGATTTCCCACCGCTTCGTCCCGACCATAAGCGACGGCAGCGCCTCGCTCTGGGGTTTCGACGGACCGGTGAACATTCGGCTCGCGCTTGGCTACGCGTACAGCGATAAAGGATATGTCACCCTCGGCCGCAGCAACGTGCAGGACAACCTCGATCTTCAGATCAAACAGCAGCTCTTCTCCTACCGTCACGAGGTCTTTCCCCTGCTCGTTGCCGCGCGCCTGGGTGGCGCCTGGAACACGGAAGTCGCGGGACGCGACGCCGGCGACGGCGACAATTTCCAGTACTACGCGCAGCTGATATTCAACACGATGTACGCGGAACGTTTCGCACTCGGCATCGTTCCTTCATACGTGGAAAACAGCCACATCACCTGTCCCGAGCGGCAGTATTCCTTCGCTGTCGGAGTGCACGCTCAGTATTACATCACCGACGTGTTCAATGTGCTGGCGGAATGGATTCCCACCGTCAGCGGCTGGCGTGGAACGCACAACACGGTGGCCATGGGTATCGAGCTGGAAACCGGCGGTCATTTCTTCAAAATCATCCTTTCGAACAACGACCTGCTCAATCCCGCGCAGGTGCTCGCCGGCGCCGGCAACAGCTTCAACGACGGCGACCTGCATATCGGCTTCAACATCACGCGCCTGCTCGCCTTCTGAGCGGCGCCTGCGGCACGCAATCATGTTCATGTTTCAGCACGGAGTATTTTCTATGCATAAACGCTACATCCTCATCGCAGTACTGATCGTATTCACATCCGCGACCTTTCTCGTGGCGCGGGGCTTCCGCGCGACGCAGATTCCCAACGGCACACTGAAATCCTGCGCGAACTGCCACGTCAATCCGGGCGGCGGCGGCATGCGCAATGCCTTCGGCCAGGAAGTCGAAGCGAATCACCTTTCCACGCCGGGCGCCGCCGGACAGGTGGAATGGAGCGAAGCGCTGGCGAAACTGGATTCCGACGGCGACGGTTTCACCAACGGCGAGGAACTGCAGGATCCGGAAGGAACCTGGCGCGTCGGTCAGCCCTTCCCGGGCGATCCCGCGCTGGTCACCAATCCCGGCGATCCCACGGACTTCCCCACGACGACTTCCGTCGACCGCCTGCCCGGCACCGCCGCCGGTTACAGCCTCGATGGCAACTATCCCAACCCGTTCAACCCGAGCACCACGATCCGCTTCGCACTCCCGGAAGCCGCGACCGTGCGACTCGAAATCTATGATGCTGCCGGCAATCTCGTCCGCGTGCTCGTCGACGAGCAGCGCGACGCTGGACTGTACGCGAGCACATGGAACGGCCGCGACAACGACGGACGCCTGCTGACGTCCGGCATATACTTTTCCCGTATGAGCGCCAACTCGTTCTCATCCATGAGGCGCATGGTCCTGCTCAAGTAAGACACAGGGTAGCCATGTACAGGTACGCCCCGGCCTGCTTCGCGCGGACCGGGGCGTAATTATTCTGTGACAGTCGCGGAGTTATTCCCGGACGGGCAGTAACTGCCGGAGCCGGCAGTAATTACCCGGGGGTCGGGAGATTACTGTTTCCGGTGCTTTCCGATGAAATCGAAAAACTCCTCGAACCAGATCATCTGCTCCTGCGGGTGCAGCACCCAGTGATTCTCCTCTGGATACACGATGAGTTTCGAGGGGATGCCCTTCACCTGTGCCACGGTGAAGGCTTCGAGGCTCTGCGTGTAGGGAACGCGGAAATCGTATTCGCCGGTGATGATCAGTATCGGCGTGTCCCAGTTCTGCGCGTAGCGGTGCGGGGAGTGTTCGTCGTAGTTCGGACGCGCGTCGGCGTTCCAGTAGGGACCGCCGTTTTCCCAGTTCGTGAACCACAGCTCCTCTGTGGCGCCGTACATGCTTTCGAGGTTGAAAACGCCGCAGTGCGAGACGAAGCTGCTGAAGCGGCCCGCGTGATTACCCGCGAGCCAGAACACCGCGTAGCCGCCCGCGCTGGCGCCGATGGCCGTGACGTGATCGCGATCGATGAACGGTTCTGCGAGCAGGGCGTCGGTGGCGGCGAGAATGTCCTGCATCGGCATGCCGCCCCAGTCCCGGCTGATCGCGTCGTTCCAATCCTGCCCGAAGCCCGGCAGTCCGCGCCGGTTGGGCGCGACCACCACGTAGCCCTCGGAGGCCATGAGCATGAAATTCCACGCGAAGCTGAAGAACTGGCTGACGGTGGCCTGCGGTCCGCCCTGGCAGTAGGTGATCATCGGGTATTTCTTCGCGGGATCGAAGTCCGGCGGATACACCACCCAGGTCTGCACCTTCTTGCCGTCCGTGCTCGGGATCCATCGCTCCTCGATGCGCACCTGCTCGAGCGTGGCGAGTTTCGCCGTGTTCTCGCCGGTCAGCGGCCAGGGACGCGCTTGTTTCTCGGCGTCCTGCGCATACAGTTCTGTCGGGGCGTTGAAATTGCGGCGGCCGTAGACGAGGGTTTCCCCGTCGGGCGTGATGTCGAGTCCTGCGTCGTGATTATACATGCCGCCGGTCAGGATCTCCCATTCGCCGTCGAGATCGATGCGGTACACCTGCACGGTGGCGCCGTCTTCGGCCGCGAAGTACAGCCGATCGCTCTCCGGTCCCCACAGCGTTGCACCCACCCACTGGTCGAGCGTTTTCGACAGCTCGGTCACGGCGCCGCTTGTGCGGTCGTAGAGCATCAGGCGGTTGCGGTCGGCCTCATGTCCCGCACGGGCCATGGAATGAAACGCGATCCAGCGTCCGTCCGGCGAGTAGAGAGGATCGCGGTCGAAGCCCGGCATGCCCTCGGTGATGTTGCGCGTGCTGCCGTCCTCAATGCTGACCACGTAAATCTCGGAATTCGTACTGGAGGCGTAATCCGGTCCTTTTTTCGAGACATAGGCGATTTCCCTGCCGTCCGGCGACCAGGCGATCTGCTCGGCGCCGCCGAAGGGTTTGAGCGGAGTCTCGAATCGTTCGCCTTCCATCAGGTCGCGTGCCTCGCCGCTGCCGTCCGCGGGAAGGATGAACAGGTGCCGGTACTTCTCGTCATTCCACTCGTCCCAGTGCCGCACCGGGATGTGATCGTAGATGCGGACATTCGCCTTCTCGTACTCCGGGTATTTTTCGGCGACGGTTTCATCGAGCTTCACATCCGCGGTGTACGCGAAATGCGCGCCGTCAGGCGACCAGCTGAGATTGGAGACGCCGCCCTCGATGTCGGTGATTTTCCGCGCCTCGCCGCCGCTGAGTGCAATGACGTATATCTGCGGGACACCGTCGCGCGTGGAGAGAAAGGCGATGCGTTCCCCGTCGGGCGACCAGACGCCGCCGAAATCCGCCGCGGGCGAGGTGGTCAGCTGCTTGCGCACGCTGCCGTCGAGCGAGACGAGGTAGAGGTCGCTGTTGCCGCGGTTCTTTTCAATGTCCGGCGTGTTCATCCCGTAGAGCACCCATTTGCCGTCGGGAGAAACCGCGGGCGCATAGACGCGCTTGAGCGCGAGCAGCTCCTCGGCGGTGATGGGATGCAAGGTCTCCCGCTGCTCGGCCGCGATCTTTTCCTGCAGTTTTTTCTGCAGTGCGTCGGGCAGGGGACGGCTGTTCTGACCGTTCTGCGCCGCCAGGGGAGCGGCGAGAAGTAAAACGATCAGGAAAAATGCATATACATGTCTGGTCATGGGAAATCCTCGATGCGGAGAAAGAAATGTCATCGCTTAAAATAGCGAGAAAGCATGGTGTGGGAAAAGGCATTGTGCGTGCAAAACGCCGCGTCCCGTTCTCCGCAGGAAGATGCGGGGAGCGGGACGCAGTGGAAGGCGACGCGGCGCCTGGGGGGCGCGTTCGCTGGAATCGATCTCAGAGCAGCCGCAGCATGCGGCTGGCGCTGCCGTCGGGCGTGTGCATCACCAGGCGGTAGCTGCCCGCCGGGAGTCCGCCCGTGTCGAAGCGGTGCAGAAGTGGGCCCGGGCCATCCGTGCACAGCGCCGCCTCGCGGACCACGCGGCCCAGCAGGTCGGTGAGCTGCAGACGGACGTCCATTGCGCGCGGCACGCTGCAGCGCAGCTGCAGTCCTTCGCGTGCGGGTTGCGGCCAGGCGTCCTCGATGCGGAAGTCCGCGTTGAGCGGCGCATGCCGCTGCACGTCGAGGGTCTGCAGGTCGATGTTGGCGCTGTAGACGATCAGGTCGCCGTTGTTCTTTCGTCCGTCCGTCCAGAACGGGATGACCTCGTCGTCGGTGATCAGCAC
>JAVVFP010000294.1:0-4426 GCA_032250495.1 Bacteroidota bacterium
CAAGTTTCAGCGCTTCATCCACCCGCTGCGTTCGATCACGGGGCCGCCCGTGGAAACGCTGGCGCGATGGGACGCCCTCAGCCGCCGCCGCCGCGTGGTCGGCATCGGCGGAACCGACGCGCACGCGCACAAGGCCGACGTCATGGGTTTTTTCGACGTCGAAGTGTTTCCCTACAAGGTGATGTTCAAGTCCGTGCACACCCACGTCCTTCTCGACGCGCCGTTGCGCAAGGGGGATGACGCGCATTTCGAGGAGGACAAGTGGCGGATTTACGACGCGCTGCGGTCCGGACGCTGCTTCGTCGCGAACTCCTATCACGCCGATCCGCGCGGCTTCGCGTTCTACGCCACCTCCGCGACCGAGAGCTGGCAGCAGGGCGACAGCGTCGTCTTTCCCGGTGAGGGGAAGCTTGCGCTGCACGCCGAACTCCCGCAGCCTGCGCGGCTGCGCCTGCTCTGCAACGGGGCATGCGTGCGCGAAATCGACGCAGCCGAACTGACGCAGCCCGTGCACGCCCCGGGGGCTTGGCGCATCGAGGCCTGGCTCGAGGACAAGGGTTGGATATTTTCGAATCACATCCGTATCGGCGACGCCGACGGTCACTGCTGAACACGGTCCGCCCGCAGCGCGGGACGAGACCACAACACATCGCATTATGAATCGCACACTCAATTCCCGCCTTCCGCAGAACGAGGAAATAGACAAGCCGCAGTCCAACTGCGGCATCATCGGCGTCTACGGCGCTGCAAACGCATCGACGCTGACGTATTATGGACTGCACTCGCTGCAGCATCGCGGCCAGGAAGCCTCGGGCATCGTCTCCTGCCAGCGCGCCGGCGAGGCGGCACCCGCCTCGAAGCTGCGCATTTACAAGGGGCCCGGACTGGTGACCGAGGTGTTCTCCGACCCGGAGATCATCAACGACCTGCTGGTCGGCGACGTGGCCATCGGGCACAACCGCTACTCCACCACGGGTTCGGATAATCTCGAGAATATCCAGCCCTTCATGGTCAATTACCGCGATGGACAGCTGGCCGTCGCGCACAACGGCAATCTCACCAACACGCGCTCGTTGCGCCGCAAACTGCAGGAATCCGGTACCATTTTCCAGACCTCCACCGACACCGAGGTCTTCCTGCACCTGACTGCGCGCAGCATGGCAGAGACGCCGGAGGACCGTATCATGGACGCCCTCAACACCGTGCGCGGCGCCTACTCGCTGGTGATGCTGCACGACGACACGCTTATCGCCGCCCGCGATCCGCACGGCATCCGTCCCTTGTGCATCGGTCGCCGCGGCGACGCCTGGGTGGTGGCCTCCGAGACCTGCGCGCTGGATATCATGCAGGCCGAGTATGTGCGCGACGTCGCACCCGGGGAAGTGCTGTTCTTCGACAGCCGCATGGGTTCGAATGGCAAGCCCGTGCAGCGCTGGCTGGATGAGAAACCGCCGCAGCATCACCACTGCATCTTCGAATACATCTATTTTTCACGCCCGGACTCCCGCGTGTTCGAGGAAAATGTCGACAAGGTACGGCGCAAACTCGGTAAAGTGCTCGCCGAGGAGCACCCGGTCGCCGACGACGCGGACCATCCGGTGTTCGTCATGGCCGTGCCGGACAGTTCGAATACCGCCGCGGTCGGCTTCGTGCGCGGCGCGGTCAAACAGGGCATCGACGCGCGCGTGGAAATCGGCCTGATCCGCAACCACTACATCGGCCGTACCTTCATTCAGCCCGGACAGGAGAAGCGCGAGGTGAAAGTGCGCATGAAGTTCAACACCGTCAAAGGCGTGGTGGAGGGACGCAAGGTGGTCATCATCGACGACAGCATCGTGCGCGGCACCACCAGCCGCCTGCTCATCAACCTCATCCGCGAGGCGAATCCGAAGGAACTGCACGTACGCATCAGCTCGCCGCCCATCATGAGTCCCTGTCCCTACGGGATGGATTTCCCGAGCGCCAGCGAGCTGATCGCCGCGCAGAACGACGGCGACGTCGAGAAAATCCGCCGGGAAATCGGTGCCGATTCGCTCGGCTACCTGTCGGTGGAAAAAATGCTCAGCTCCGTCAGCCACGAGGGCAAACGCAGCTACTGCACCGGCTGCTTCACCGGGAAATATCCCGTGCCGGTCGAGGAAAACATGCGCAAGGACGAACACGAGGTCTGATGCGCACCCGGTTCATCATATCGTTCGTATTGATCGTGCTCTGCTGCAGCGCGCAGCATGCAGTTGCGCAGCAGGTCCGCACCGGGCCGCGAGCGGGCGCACCCGCATACAGCGGACGCATCCTTCTCCGGGTGCAGCCGTCCGCCGTGCAGCGCGCCGCGAATGGTGAGCAGGTGCTGTCCGCTCCCCTGCGCACGGCACTGTCCCGCTGGCAGGCGACCGGACTCCATCCGCTGTTCGTCGGCAACGGGGAGGAGGCGCTCGCAAAGGCGCCGGGCGCGGGAGAGCATCCGCTCGCGAATGTCTACCTGCTGACGCCCGGAGCGCAGTTCGACGCGGAGGATGTGCTCGCCGATCTGCGCGGACAGTCCACCGTCGTGTACGCGGAACGGGAAGTGTTCTACCGCGTGCACACGACACCGAACGCATCGACACCGAACGCATCGGCACCGAACGCATCGGCACCGAACGATTCGGCGTGGGCGGCGCAGTGGGGGACGCAGCGCATCGGCACAGAGCAGGCCTGGGAGCTGACACGCGGGAATGAAGGCGTCACGGTCGGCGTCATCGATACCGGACTCGACTACGAGCACCCGGACCTGCGCGGACAGTACCGGGTCAACGCCGCGGAGGATGCGAACGGGGACGGCATATTCCAGCCCTGGCCTGTGACGGAAATGCGCGACGGGGTGAGCGGCGATTTCGACGGCCTCGACAATGACGGCAACGGTTTCGTCGACGACGTGATCGGCTATGATTTCGTGGACCAGCCCGCCCCCGGAAACGCGGCGGGCGGGGATTACGCCGAGTCCGATCCCGACCCCTTCGACGACATGGGACACGGCAGCAGCGTGGCGGGCATTATCGCGGCGGCAGCGGACAATGGGATCGGCATCGCGGGCGTGGCGCCCGGCTGCCGCATCATGGCGTTGCGCGCCTTCGACGCCCGCGGCATCGGCGCCGAAAGCGACGTGGCCCGCGCCCTCGCCTACGCCGTGGCCAACGATGTGCACGTGGTGAACATGAGTTTCGGCGACGTGATCTATTCCCGCGTCCTTCGCGACGTTATCCGCTGGGCCTATGCGCGCGGCGTCGTGCTCGTCGCCTCCGCGGGCAACACGCAGTCCCCGGACCTGCACTATCCCAGCGCATATGATGAGACCATCTCCGTCAGCGCCACGGCGCAGAACGACGTGCTCGCCGGCTTCTCGAATTACGGGCAGAGCATCGACATCGCCGCACCGGGCAGCGACATTCTCACCACCGACCGCGAGGGACGCTACACGGGCTTTTACGGCACCTCCGCTTCCGCCCCCTTCGTGGCGGGCGTCGCGGCGCTCGTACTGTCCCGGCACCCGGACTTCACTCCCGAGGACGTGCGCGGCGTGCTGATCGCGTCGGCGGAGGATCTCGGCGCGCGCGGGTGGGACGAGCGCTACGGGGCGGGACTGCTGCGGGCGGACCGCGCCGTGGCACTGGACAATCCCACCGTCGTGCGCATCACCACGCCGCGGACCGATTTCGCCACCAACGCGCAGCAGATCACCGTCGTCGGCACCGCGGCCTCGCCCGTCATGCGCGGCTACCGCCTCGAGTACGGCGTCGGCGTCAATCCGACGCGATGGACCGCGATCACCGCATCCGTTCCGGGACAGGCCGTCGCGGAAACCCTGGCGGTGTGGGATATCGGGGCGCTGCCGGACTCGACCTACACGCTGCGTCTCGCCGCGGAAAGCGACAAGGGTGTCACCCTCGACGACCGTGTCGTGCTGCATATCGATCGCACCGCGCCGGTGTTTCTCGGGGCGGGACTCGTCCCTTCCGTCAACGGCACGGCCTACGGCATCGGCGTGGGTTTCCTTACCGATGACGTGACGATAGGGAAAGTCTGGTACCGCGAGAGCGGATCTTCCGCGCCGTGGGAATGGGTGTCGGCGGAAGGCGAGACGGAGAACAACCTGTTTGCCGGAACGTCGCATCGCATCTACATGGGACCGAAGTATTTCCGTCCCGGTAGGCGCTACGAATTCTACATCAGCGCAGAAAACGCCGTGGGACTCGAGTCCGAGGCCCGCGCGGAGAACGGACAGAATTTCGAACTCACCATTCCCGCGCCGGTGAGCACGTTCGGCTACGTCGCGAAGGACTACGGACTTCCCCTCATGCGCCTGTTCCGCCGCAGCGGCGACCTCAACGGCAACGGCGTGCCGGAACTCTACGGCCACGGGATCGGGGGCGAGCAGCCGGGCCGCGCG
>JAVVFP010000295.1:0-4417 GCA_032250495.1 Bacteroidota bacterium
AAGGCCGCCTCCTGACCACATCCCCGGAACATGCTTCCAGGCCCCCGCGAGGGGGCTTTTTTTTTTGCCACGCAGAGCAGCGGCGGTGGAAGTACGCACATGGGAGTGTGGGGTGGGGTTCCTGCCTGCCGCTTATTCCGACCCGGCGAGCAATTCCGTCTCGGCGAGTACGTCCCTCACGGCGCGAATCACCATGTCCGGTGCAAGTCCGCGCATACATTCAAAGGTCTTTATCGGACACTGCGCACCACCGTGAATGGCGCAGGGTTTGCAGGACAGGTCGTCGCGCTGTACGAGGCGGTGCGCGACGCCGCGGGGAGTGAAACCGAAACCCGGGACGGTGGCACCGAAAATTTCCACGACCGGTGTTCCCATGGCGGAGGCAATATGCACCGGTGCGCTGTCATTGCTGACCAGGACGCGTGCGCTGCCGATCAGGGCTGCCGACGCAAGGAAGGACAGCCGTCCCGCCGTATCGACCGTCCCTTCCGGCAGCGTATCCGCGATACGCGTGCAGAGCGCGGCATCCCCCGGTCCCCCGACCAGGACGATGCGAAAACGGTCGGCGAACGCCCTGCCCAGCGCGGTAAATCCCTCCTCCGTCCAACGCTTCGTCGCCCAGACCGAGCCGGGCGCCAAGCACAGCAGCGGACGATCATCCCTCCGTCCCAGGACCGCGTCCGCCGCCGCGCGATCCCCTCGTGAAGGATACAGAGCCGGACGACCGCAGGGGGATGAGAGGATGCCGAGTGCTGAAAGAAGCGAACAGTTCCTGTCCACTTCATGCGCCCCGGTATCGTAGGGGACGATGTGGGTGTACAGCCACGCGGCCGCGGTCCGGTCGAAAGCCACACGGCGCGGTGCGCCCGTCGCGCGTGCGAGCAAGGCGCTGCGGAAAGAGCGATGCGGGGAAAGGCACAGATCGTACCCGGTACGGGCGAGCCTGCGCATCATGGCAGGAAGACCGGGATCCCTTTTTCGCTTGTCATAGGTGATGACATCGCGAACATGCGGATTTCCGTTGAGGAGTCCGGCCGTGCCCGGTATGCAGAGCACATCGATCGCCGCGTCCGGGAAACGCTCGGCCGTCGCTGCGACCAGCGGTGTGGTCAGGATGAGATCACCGGCAAAGGCGGTCTGGATGATGAGAATATCACTCGCCATCCGGATCCTCGATCAATATGCTTCCTTCATGAGGCGCATGCTTCCATCGTCTGTGCTGCCAGAGCCACTGCTCGGGGTGCCTTCGTATCATGCGTTCCAGGGCGCGAACATGGCGCCGCGTCAGTTCGTGGAGATTCTCCTCACTGAGGCCGCGCAGGTCCGCGGTGGGAATTTCCTCCTGCAGCACGTCGTAGTTCCCGTCGTTCGCACGGACGGCGAAGGACATGATCACGGGAGCACCGGTGCGCAGCGCGAACGTCGCGGGCCCTTCGTAGGTCGCCGCAAAATGCCCGAAAAAGCGCACGTACAGCGAGCCGCTCGGACCGCTCTGATCCGCCAGCATGGCGACGACCTCACGGTTGCGCAAGGCCCTGATGATTTCCCGGATGGACAGTCCCATGTCGACGATGCGGTTCCCCATTGACTGCCGCCATCCTTCCACCAGTGCGTCGACGGCGGGATTGTGAATCGGGTGGACGACCACGGTCACGTTGAAGCCCATAAGCTGAGACGCCCCGGTGGAAAGCCACTCCCAGTTTCCGAAGTGACCGGACATAATGATAAGGCCGGACCCGCGGCGCCGCGCCCGCTCGACGACGTCGAGGTCGTGAATACGCAGCACGCGGGAAAGGTTTTCCGCGTTGAGCCGCGGCGTCCACATCATTTCAAAAATGGTCGTAAGCAGATTGACGTAACTGCCCAGTGCGATGTGCCGGATTTTGCGCTCGGACGTTTCCGGGAAGGCCTTGCGCAGTTGCAGCACGGTCAGCTTTTTCCGCACGGGCAGCAGGTAATACACGGCATGCGCGGCCAGACGCGCCGTTCCGCGCACAATACGGAGCGGGAGCAGCTGCAGGAGACGCGCGACGGACGCGAAGAGAAGGTACTCGAGAGAGGATTTCACGATGATGCGACTGTTTGTCCCGTACGGCTCAATACGTACTGGCGGAGCGTTCCCAGTCCGGATTGCTGACTTCGTTCCGCTTCGTGGAATGCACCAGTTCGTAATTATTGAAACCGCCCTTGTCGACGAAGACGAACTCCACGCCGCCCTCGATGTAATCGTAACGCCAGATCTCATGCGGCTTCATGTCGCTTTCGCTCGAGAGTCTTTCGACGTAATCGGGTGGTCCGTACATGATGTACACGCGACCGCGGTCAGAACGCCACCCATCCCGGAATGCAGATCGAAATTGCTCGTTGGTGACCGCGACACGCTGGCGATATTCCTGGTAGAATTCGTTGACCGGCGTCATCACATCACTGTCCCTGCTGCGCCAGAACTTGGTGAGAAATTTCTTTTTCGGTTCCGTCCCCGAGAGCGAGGACCAGATATCCTCTTCCTCCCTGGTCGAGACATAGCGTGCGATGGCGAACTGCTCGTCGAGTTCCGATTCGCTCATGGCTGAAAATTCCGCTGCGATCATATCCGCGATTTCCGCCGCTTCGAGCGTATCGAGCGGAATGTCGGGATTGAAGACGAAGAACGGCTTGCTCTGCGATTCGCGGAAGGTCCCGGAGGTATCGCCGTAGGACAGGATGAGGGTGTACACGCCCGAAGGCAGCGTGCTCAGGTTGAGCGATCCGACTTCCACGCGGGAGTCGTGCCTGCCCTGGCGCTCGCGCGCCTTGCTTACCATGGTCTTGCCGTACGAGGAAACGATCTCGCTCTTGATGTAGAACAGCTCGTCCTCGGCGTGATACAGCTCGGCATAGTACAGGACATTCGGCAGGGGCTTCCCGTAAAGGAGGGTCGGGTTCGGAACGATTTCAAGTGTGTTTTTATAGAAAATATTAGAGGCATCTTCCTCCGCCTTCTGTATGGACGAGGCCAGTTCGATGTCACTGAAGCGCAGGGCCTTTTTCGAGAAGTCGCGCACCTCGAAGCGCAGCTGCACACTGTCGCTGACCTGCGGACGTGCTTCGTCGCGCGTTATGACGGCGATGTTGTACCGTCCCGGTTCGAGCAGGTAGTTGACACGGCCGATCAGCGCCTTCTCCGCCATTCCGGCGGTATCACGCACGCTCACCGGGACGCGCCAGTTTTTCAGCACGGGATCCGCATCCTCATCTTCCCGTCGAATGATGGTGTGTACGACGGCGGCGGCCGTGAACATGCCGTTTTCCTGTGAGTACACGAGAGCCGTGCGGGGAAAGGAGTAATACATTTCCACGTAGCTCGTTTCCCTGTCGTATTTGAATGCCGCGAGGTCCACGTTCATGCGCAACACATCATCCTGCGCAGCGGTCAGCATCGGTACGAAGAGGAGGCAGACAAAAAGTGTACGGAGCTTCATCGGTCGATCCTCAGGTTCGAATTGAGAAAGTGCCGCGGGTCGGCAACTCATAAACTAGCAATCCGTGTATGGAATGCAATACGATTTCTTCCCTCCGCGAACAGGAATGGCAAGGCCTCGTTCCGTGAACGAAACGAGGCCTTGCCGGTAAGGAACGAGACGCGGATCAGAATCCCAGGTTGATGGTGATCACGTGATTTCCGTCAAAGGTTTTCATGTTCCGATAGGCGTAGTCGACACCGATGACCAGATCGCCTGCGTCGAAATTGACGCCGGCGCCGAACGCGGCGTCGTATTCGTAGGCATTCTCACCGAAAGCATCCTCCGAGTCGTCTCCAGCGAGATTGTAGGAACCGCGCAGGAAGAAGAAGTTCCGATACCCGTATTCGAGACCCACCCGGTACTGGTCGACCAGGTAGTTGTTGTTCTCGAAGGCACCGGCGAAGGTGAGGCTGTGCAGTTCGGCGAAACTGCGCGTGTAGGCCACGCCCAGTTCCAGCGAGGTCGGAAGGCTGAAGCCGGCTGCCTCGACGCGCAGCAGCTGCGGATCGCGTTTGCTGTCGAGTTCGTCGACGCGGCGTGTGAGGCCCGCGCCTTCGTACTGCATGTTCCCGCCGAGGTGACGGAGGGTCACGCCGATGGAGAGGCCCCGCATGCCAGCCAGCCCCTGGTACTGCACGCCGACATCGAAGACGGCATTCGAGGCGGAAACACGGTAGAGGTCCTCGCTGACCAGGTAGGCGGACACGCCGGCGCGGATGCGGTCGGTGAGCGCGCGCGAGTAGGTCAGGCCCAGAGCGACGAAGGTCGGAGCCCAGCTGGCGCCGGTTCCGTCGGGATTCTGCTCGTTGGTGAAGTCGATATCCCCAAAGGACAGGGATTTGATCGAAAACGCCAGGTAACCGAAGCCGGAGAACTGGGCGCCCACGGCGGCGTAATCAACCCCGATGTCACCG
>JAVVFP010000296.1:0-4413 GCA_032250495.1 Bacteroidota bacterium
GGACGCTCAGCCCGCGATTTTCATGACCAGATCCACCACGCGGCAGGAGTAACCGAATTCGTTGTCGTACCAGCCGACGACCTTGACGAGGTTGCCGTTGACCATGGTCGACTCCACGTCGTAGATGCAGGAATGCGTGTTGCCTATGATGTCGCTGGAGACGATCGGGTCGGTGCAGTATTCGAGTATGCCCTTCATCGGTCCCTCGGCGGCGGCCTTCATCGCGGCGTTGACCTCGTCGACGGTCACGTCTTTTGCCAGCAGGGCAACGAAATCCGTGATGGATCCGTCCGGCGTCGGCACGCGCAGGGCGAAGCCGTCGAGGCGTCCCTTGAGCTCGGGGATTACCTTGCCCACGGTGCGTGCGGCACCCGTCGTGGTCGGGATGATGTTGGTCGCCGCGGCGCGGGCCCGGCGCAGGTCCTTGTGCGGGAGATCCAGCAGGCGCTGGTCGTTCGTGTAGCTGTGCACGGTCGTCATCAGTCCCTTCTCGAGACCGAAGGCGTCGTGCAGAACGCGCACCATCGGGGCGAGGCAGTTGGTGGTGCAGGAAGCGTTGGAGACGATTTTTTCCTCGCCGGTGAGCGTGTCGTCGTTGACACCGAGCACGATGGTGGCATCGATTTCATCCTTCGCCGGTACGGTGAGAACCACCTTTTTCGCGCCGTTCTTCAGGTGATTGCTCACCTGTTCCCGCGTGCGGAAAATGCCCGTCGCTTCGATGACCACGTCGACGCCGGTCCAGTCCAGGTTCGCCGGATCGCGCTCGGCGGTGATGCGCAGGCGGTCGCCGTTGATGATGAGGTCGTTGCCGTCCACATCCACCGTCCCGTTGAAGCGTCCGTGCACGGAGTCGTACTTGAGAAGATGTGCGAGCGTGGGCGCGTCGGTCAGATCATTGATGGACACGAAGTCGAAGCCGCCCAGTTCGATGGCGCGGCGGAAAACGAGGCGACCAATACGTCCAAACCCGTTGATGCCAACTCGGATAGCCATGGTGCTTTCCTGTACTTGGTGAGAAAGTCGGTGAAAAAATATGCTCAGACGAACAAATTATTTCCCACGGGGGAGAATGTCAATTTTCGGACTCCGCAATTCTGGTTTTCAGGGCGATTTTCGCAGCACACCCTGCTGAATCAGCAGGCGTTCCGCTTCGCGCGCGCGCCGCACGTCCTCGGCGTTCCCGGTCTGGCCGAGCTTGCGGTAGGCGAATTCGAGCAGGGAGGTCAGGGTATCGCGTATGCCGTCGCGCGCATCGGCGTCCTGTATCTGCAGCCACGCGTGCTGCTCGTTGAGGCGCCGGAGCCTGTAGACGATTTTCCCGGGATGCGTCGAGTCCTTCATCGCGCGCGTGTAGACCCGGCGGAGATAGGAGGCGACGTCTGGGACATCGTTCTCGGAGCCGACGCGGCGTTCGACCCTGGCGAGCGTGTTGTGTATGGTCGCGGAATCGGCCACCATTTCTTTCAGGCGGATATTGTTGCCCGGGGGCATGCGCAGGCGGACGGCGTCCTCGCGGTGCGCGGGAAAACCGCGCGTCTTGAGATTGTAGACGAGGCCGAGGCAGAAATCCTTGCTCATGTTCGTGGTCAGGAAATTCAATCCCGCCGTGATGATCATGTCGCCGGTCGCGCCTGTGAGCAGGGGAAACTTTTCGATCAGGTTCTGCCGCATGAACAGCGCCTGGTTGTGCGCGCGCTGTATGTCCCCGCCCGGCAGCGTGCGCCGTGTGCGCAGGAACTGCAATGTCCGCACCGGGTCGCGGTAGCCGAGTATTTCCATGATGCCCATGGCCTGGCTGAAACCGATCTCTATATAGTAGTTGATCGGGCCACGCCGTGCGATCTCCGCGACCTTGCGCATCAGGCGATGGTTGTCGGTGGTTTTCGCGTTGGCGATGATGTTGAACGAAGTGGTATCGGGATAACCGAGATCGCTGTAGGTGTCGCGGGGAATGGACATGATCTCGACCACGGCCGAGTCGGGATTCACCGTCACCAGATGCAGCGCGTCGGCGCGGGCGTCGCGGGCCGACAGCCGCGAGTCGATGCCCACGATCAGCACGTTGATCAGACGTCCGCCGACGGGGGGACGCCGCGAAATGCTCTGGAGCTGCGCGTGCAGCGCGGAGTCACCCTCGATGGGACGCATGGGTAGACGGGCGCGGCGCTCTTCGGTGAGCCGGTCGGCGTCGGAGAGCAGCGTGTCGGTACGGGGACGCTCGACGGCCTCGCTGCGGACGCGATCCGCGGCCTCCTCCAGCCGATCCTCCTCCGCCCACTGGTACATGTCGTCGGTGACGTCCTTGGCCAGGTGCAGCGTGGCGCGGAACGCGTCTCCCGGACCGGGAATGCCGTGCAGGGTGGAGGATAGAAACCACCATCCGGAGAGCACGACGGCGGACCAGAAAAGGAAACGCCCGAGTCGTACGAGAAATCGGCGGAACCCTCCGCCGCGCGTCCGCGGGACATCCGCTGTCTCAGTGTGCTGTGTGCCGGCCTGTGTGCCGCTATCTGACATTGAAGTAACGTGCTTCGGGATGATGAACGATAATGGCGCTCGTGCTCTGCTCGGGCACGAGCTGATATTCTTCGGTCAGTTCGATGCCGATGCGCTCGGGACGGAGCATCGCGAAAAGCTGTGCCTGGTCCTCGAGCTTCGGACAGGCGGGATAGCCGAAGGAATAGCGCGAACCCTGATAGCCCTGGGAAAAGAGCCGCTTGATTTCCGCCGCGTCCTGTTCCGCGATACCCAGCTCCTGCCGGATGATGCGGTGCCAGTACTCCGCGAGCGCCTCGGCGCATTCGACGCTGAGTCCGTGTACATACAGGTAATCCTGGTAACGATCCTCCGCGAAAAGCGACGCGGTGTAATCCGTGGCGGACTGTCCCATGGTCACCACGTGGAAGGCGCAGACATCGGGACCGCCTTCCTCCGCGCTGCGGAAATAGTCCGCAAGACAAAGATAACGGTCCTTTTCCTGACGCGGAAATGTGAAGCGCTGCCAGGGCACGAGTTCGCCCCGGTCGTAGCGCGCGAACGGCCAGGTGCCGTACAGCGCGTCGCCGTCGAGGTCCGCCGGACGGTAGATGATCAGGTCGTCGCCCTCCGCATGGCAGGGAAAATAACCGTATACCACGGCGGGCTGCAGGACGGCGTCCCGTTTGAGCTGCCGCTTGAGATCGGCCAGGCGCGGGTATACCACCTCATCCAGCTCGCGCTGCACGGTCTCCTCGTCGCGTTTCCCGCGGCGGAACTGCCACTGCCCGCGTATCAGCGCCGCCTCGTTGATGTATTCGTATACTTTTTCCAGTGCGACGTCCGTAACTATCCTGCTGCCGAGAAAAGGGGCTTCCGGTACGGGCACGCCGCGCGCGACGGCGGAGCGGCGCTGTGCACCGTCATCAGGGGCCGCCTTGCGCCCGCTCTCCTCCCGCGCCGTCGTCGCCATTTTCGCTTCCATGCCCGAGAGCGTCTCATCGGACGTATCCGCAACCGGCGTCGGGCCGGCGATGCGTCCCGCGTCGGTGCGTCCCGCGTCGGTGTCCGCAACCGGCATCGGGCCGGTGATGTTTCCCGCGGCGATGTCCTCCATCAGGCGCAGTCC
This sequence comes from Bacteroidota bacterium, assembly GCA_032250495.1. Classification (GTDB taxonomy): domain Bacteria; phylum Bacteroidota; class Ignavibacteria; order SZUA-365; family SZUA-365; genus BM516. The sequence goes on from JAVVFP010000296.1 coordinate 3,608, forward strand.
GTCAAAGGCGTCGCGCGCGTATCGGAGCTCGCCGCCGTAGAGGGGACGCAAGTCCTCCTCGACGAAGCGTCGCGTCAGCGCGGCCCCGCCGAGAATGACGGGCAGGTGCAGTCCGCGCCCTTTCATCAGCTCGAGATTCTCTTTCATGATCAGCGTGGATTTCACCAGCAGTCCGCTCATGCCCAGGGCATCCGCCCCGTGTTCCTGCACGGCGGCGAGCATGGCTTCGGCCGGCACCTTGATGCCGAGGTTTACCACGCGGAAGCCGTTGTTGGTGAGTATGATGTCGACGAGGTTTTTCCCGATGTCATGCACGTCGCCCTTGACCGTGGCGAGGACGATGCACGCTTTTTCACTCTCGGCACTTCTGTCCATATGCGGTTCGAGCCAGGCCACGGCGGCCTTCATGGTCTCGGCGGACTGCAGGACGAAGGGCAGCTGCATCTGTCCAGAACCGAACAGCTCGCCGACGGTCTTCATGCCGTCGAGCAGGATGCGGTTGATGATGTCCAGCGGCGCATGCTCCTTCATGGCCTCGGCAAGATCGGTGTCGAGTCCGATGCGGTCACCGTCGACGATGCGCCGCCGAAGCCGTTCCTCCACAGGCGCATCCGCAGCGAGCGCCGCTTCGCTGCGCAGCTCCTGTGCGCCCGCGTAATGCTCCATGAAGGCGACGAGAGGGTCGTACACGCATTTTTCGCCGGGCCGTTTACTCATATCATTCCTTTAGGTTTTTTTATCTGAAACTTTAAATATATGATTTGATGTTGTATTTTCCGTGGTCAATAGAGCGCATCCCGACGAGC
>JAVVFP010000297.1:0-4411 GCA_032250495.1 Bacteroidota bacterium
CCGGGGTCAGATCCTGGAACAGCTCGATACCGGAAATGAATTCATGCATGATGGCGGGATCCATGGGTTGGCTCCTTGGACGGGAATGACAATGGTGTTGGCTTCAAACTGTCCTCTGATCCGACTTCCCTCAGGCGGGGGAAATGCCGGTGACGGGATGAAACATCAACGCAATGTACGGAAAAGCGGCGAGATCTGATCGCTGTCCCACCCTTGCCATTTGCAATTTGCGCTGTGCCATGCGTAATGTGGAGGGTAACACAGTAATCGTACCGATTGAAAGGCAGTGCCATGCGAATTCTATACATTTTCCCCCATCCCGACGACGAATCCTTCGGTCCCGCCGCGGTCATGCACAGGCAGCGGGAAGAGGGACACGAAGTGCACCTGCTCACGCTCACGCGGGGAGGCGCGACGAAAGTCCGGCACGCCCTGGGCCTGAGCGTCGCCGCGATGGGGGAGGTACGGCTCGAGGAAATGCGTGCGGTGGAGAGGACGCTGGATCTCACGTCGATGACGGTGTGGGATTTCGAGGACAGCGGACTCAAGAACATGGATCCCCGCATCCTCGAACGGGAGATCGCCGGCTTCGTGCGGGAACTGCGTCCCGATGTGCTCGTTACCTACGCCGTGCACGGCATCAGCGGTTTTCACGATCATCTCGTCACCCATGCGGTGGTCAAACGCGTGTATCTCGAGCTCAGGGATGCAGCCGTGCCGCTGCTGCGACTGGGATTGCTGACCGTCCCCGACAGCGGGGAAGCGACTTTCATCGACGGCCGCATCCGCCTCAAACATTCCATGGAAGCCGAAATCGACTGCAGCGTTCCTCTGCGCGCGCAGGACATCGATGCGATGAAACGCGCCCTCGCGTGTTATGCGACCTACCAGGCGACCATCGAGGACTCCGGAGTCGTCGAAAAAGTCGGCACGCGGCTTCATTTCGAGTTCTTCGGTGAGTCCGTCTCGCCTCCCGTGGAGGATTTGCTCGAGGGTCTCGTCGCGAGTGCGCATTGAACCCGGTCCCGCTATTGCGCCTTCCCTGGTGACCACGCGCCCGGGCCCTGGTCCTGCGCTGCAGCCGCAATGCTGCTCTGCTTTGTTTTCATTGCATTTAGGATGGGAATTGCGTATTCTTCCCTCGGTCGCCCGTCGACTGTAGCGTCTGCACCTCAACCCTGAGGATCATGGTCCCCTGAATGGAATTTACCGCGTTCTCCGATGCGATAAAAAGGGAAATGGATATTGATATCCACGGATATCGCGGACCGTTTATTACCCGCCGACTTCATTCCCGCATGAGCCTAACCAGTTGTGCGACGCTCGAGGAGTACTACGTCCTGCTGGGCAGCGACGAGCTGGAGCGGGGGCATTTTTTGTCCTCCCTGTCAATCCCGATATCGGAGTTTTTCCGCGACCCCTGGCTTTTCGCCCATCTCGAGCATGAAGTGTTCCCGGAATTGCTGGCCGGGAAGCGCCACAGCCGCGTACGCAGTTTGCGCATCTGGTCATGCGGTTGCTCTGCCGGACAGGAATTGTATTCCGCTGCGCTGCTTCTCTGCCGCATTCAGGATTCCCGCAATGAGCCGGATGCGCTGCAGACCTTCCTGCTGGGCACGGACATCGATGCGCATGCACTGGAGCGTGCACGCAGCGGGCGCTACCGGCGCGGTGAGGTGGGGAATGTGGCCCTGCGGGACATCGCGGAGTACTTCATCCCCGATGGTGAGCATTATCGCATCACGGACAGGCTGCGCGGTATGCCGCGCTTCGCCCTGCACAACCTCCTCGATGCCGCCCGCGAGGTACCGCGTGAGTCGGTTTTCCGCGCCTTCGATCTGATTTTCTGCAGGAATGTCATGATTTACTATGAACCCGACGTACAGCGGCGGATGTTCGCACGACTCGACCATATGCTGACGAGCGGTGGCTACATGGTCATGGGCGAATTCGAGCAGCCGCCTCCCGAGATGCGAGCGACATACACGCGATGCCGCGAGAATCTCTGCCTGTACCGGAAGCGATAAGCGATCCGCACCTCCGGCGTTCCCCCGACGCCATGCAGCATCAACCACATAACCCGGCGTGTCATGAAGCCATCCTACCGTTTCCGATCCCTTCGCGCGAGAATGTTTCTCGCGATGGTCCTCGTCGCCCTCGCCCCGATAGTATTCTACGCTCTCTTCGATTATTACGGCGAAGTCGCCGCCATCGAGGCCGACGCCAGTGAAAAACTGCGTGCTGTCATGCAGAGAAAAACCGCGGAGCTCGACGCCTGGCTGGATGAGCGCATCGGGGATCTCGAGACCATCGCCATGATGCCGGGACTGCGGCTGACAGTGCGCACGCTGTCCGCGACTTCAGGCGGGACGGTAGAGGACGCACAGGTCGACGAGATGCGACGCTTTCTGCGGCATGTATGCGACCGCTACGAGGCCTACGGGAAAGCAATGCTCATCGATGGCGCCTCGCGCCGCATTCTGCTGAGCACCATACGGCGCGAGGAGGGCAGCATGCTCAGATCACGCGCATTCGAGGACGGCGCGTACTCATTGCAGGGCGTCACGATCACGGATGTGTATCCCGGACGGCGCACGGATGCGCAGCCCGAGATGTTCTGCAGCATCCCTGTCGGGGGAGTGCGGAGCGGAGAAAGTGCGGGACAGGTTTTGCTCGTCCTGGAAATCGATCTCCATAACTCCCTGTACAACATTATCCTGGACTATGCCGGACTGGGCGAGAGCGGGGAGACGCTGCTGGTCAATGGCAAGGGGTATGCAGTCACCGCGCTGCGGCACGACAGCGACGCGGCACTGCGGCGGAGAATAGATGCGGTTCCGGCCATACGCGCACGAAACGGAGAAACCGGAGTGGAGCGGACGAAGGACTACCGGGGTGTGACCGTGCTCGCCGCGTATACGTATCTGCCACGTCTGCACTGGGGCTTCGTGACCAAGCAGGATATCGAGGAATTGCACGCATCCTATTTCGATCGCATCACCACGTTCTATATCTGGTTGTCCGCCGCCCTCGTGCTCGCCGTGTTCGCGGCCGGCATTCTTGCACGCTCCGCCACCGGCACTCTGAAGCAGATGGTACGATCGAGTGAGCGTATCGCCTCCGGTGCCTATCACACGCGCCTGGAAGAGACGCGGCGCGATGAGTTCGGGAAGCTGGCGCATTCATTCAATGTCATGGCCGAGCACATACAGACCCGTATCTCCTCGGCGCAGCGCGAAGCCGAGCTCTTTCATGCCGGGGCGAATGCCCGATCACCCCGTCGGCTCGGCGAAGCACTCACGCGCATCCTGCAGCAGCAGACCGGCAGCTTGATCGTCGCCTTTTACGTCGCCGATGCGCAGAGCGGTGCGCTGCTCCCCGTGGCGACGACGGGCGGAACACTCGAAACCCTTCCTTCTTTCGACACGGAGAATCCGCAGGGCATGCTCGCCGATGCCTGGCTGCGGAAGGACATCTCGCGACTGCGCCTGGATACGCCGCGCGATCTCGTGTATGAGACCGTCGTGGGAAACATCCATCCCGCGGAGATCGCCGCCGTACCGCTGCACGAAGATGGGGTGCTGCTCGGCGCCGTGCTGCTGGCGAAACAGTTTCCCTACAGCGACATGGAAATCGACGGCCTGCGCAGCAGCACCGAGGAGATGACGTCCATGCTGCGCCGCGTGCAGGCACAGGCCGCGCGGGATGCACTCGCCGAAGAACTCAAGGACAAGAACCAGGAACTCGAGGCCATGGCAGAAGAGCTGCAGCAGCAGTCGGAGGAACTGCAGTACCAGAACATGATGCTCGAGGAACAGAAGCGTCAGCTGGCGGAGGCCAATCGCCTGAAAGGGGAATTCCTCTCGAATATCAGTCACGAACTGCGCACGCCGCTCAACGCCATTCTCTCGCTCTCGCGCGCCCTGGCCCTGCAGGCAGCGGAGCGGTTGTCCGACGAGGAGACCGAGTTTCTGCAAATCGTACGGCGCAATGCGCAGGTGCTTCTGCAGCTGATCAACGACCTGCTCGATCTGGCGCGCATGGAATCCGGGAAAGTTGATACGTCCCGTGAGCGCGTTGATATCGCGGCGGTGATCGGCGAGATCGTCGAGATACTGCGGCCACTTGCCACGGAGAAGCATGTTGCACTCGAAGCCGACATCCCCGATCAGTTGCCCGAGATCTGGCTCGACCAGCGAAGCGTTCGGCTCATCGTGCAGAATGTGCTCGGAAATGCCGTCAAATTCACCAGGGAAGGGGATGTCCGGCTCACCCTCCGTTGCAGCAATCGCAAGTGCATCATCACGATCAGGGACACGGGCATCGGTATCGCCGAGGAGGATGTGCCGCACATTTTCGAGGAGTTCCGCCAGGTCGACGGTGGTACCGCCCGTGCGTTCGAAGGTGCGGG
>JAVVFP010000298.1:0-4402 GCA_032250495.1 Bacteroidota bacterium
TTTCGGGTTTTTGATCACACGGTCAGCGGATGCCGCCTGGTTCGCCGCCTTGCTTTTCCCGTCACCTGCATCCTCGCTTCTGCGCTGCTCTTCGGCCTCCCTGCGTTCGAGATAGGCCGAGTAATTCCCGGGGTATTGCCGGATATGTCCCTCACCGTCGAAGGAGTAGATGTATTCCACCGTCCGGTCGAGGAACATGCGGTCATGCGAGACGATGACGAGGAAGCCGAGGAAATTCGACAGGTATTCCTCCAAAGCGGACATGGTCTGCAGGTCGAAATCGTTCGTGGGTTCGTCGAGGAAGAGGACGTTGGGATTGTTCATCAGGACCATGAGAAGGGCGAGGCGACGGCGTTCTCCGCCGGAAAGCGTGCCGACCAGCGCTCCCTGTTTCCTGTGGGGGAAATGGAATTTTTTCAGCATGTCCGTCGCCGAAAGATAGCGGTCGCGTCCCACACCCGTGTCGATGTACTCCGCCACTTCGCGCAGTGTCGCCACCACGCTCTTGCTCGGATCGAAGTCCGTGTTTTCCTGCCGGAAATATCCGATGCGCACCGAGGAGCCTATTTTCACCGAGCCGCTGTCGGGCTCGATGTTGCCGCAGAGCACGTTGAGCAGGGTGGATTTTCCGCAGCCGTTCGGACCGATGATGCCGATGCGGTCGCCGGCTGTCGCGCGGTAGGTGAAATGCTCGAAGAGCAGTTTTCCGCCTATGCTCATACCGATATTCACCGCGTCGATGATTTTGCTGCCGAGAAAGCTGTTCCCGACCTCGATCTTGATGCGCTTTTCCTCCACCGGCCTGGGCGCCGCCTCCATTTTCGCAATCCAGTCGACCCGGCTCTTCTGCTTCGTCCGCCGCGCCTTTGCCCCGCGCTGCAGCCACGCCAGTTCCTGCCGCAGTTTTGCGCGCGTGCGCTCCGCCTCCGCCTCCTGCGCGTTGACCATGTTCTCCCGCCGCTCGAGGTACATCTCGTAGTTGCCCGGAAAACTGATCAGCTGCTGCTGATCCATCTCGACGATGCGGTTGACGACGGCCTCGAGGAAGTAGCGGTCATGCGTGATCAGCAGGAGGGCGCGGGGGGATTGCTGCAGGCGGTCCTGCAGCCACTGCACCGAGTCCGCGTCGAGATGGTTGGTCGGTTCGTCGAGAATGAGCAGATCGGGATCGCGCAGCAGTGCGCGGGCCAGGGCCACGCGCTTGCGCTGTCCGCCGGAGAGGCGACGCACGTCGGCGTCGAATTGCCAGACACCGAGTTTCTGCAGCATGATGCGGGCGTCGGTTTCCAGCGTCCAACCGTTCGCATGCTCGATCTCCGCGGTGACCGTGTCGAGTTCCCGCTGCAGGTTCGCGTCGTGGGAGCGCGCGACACGGCTGCACAGCGCTGCATGCCGGTCCAGGAGATCGCGGATGTCGCGCCTTCCTTCCAGCACGACCTCGAGCACGTTCTGCTCGTGTGCGAAGGAGGGCATCTGTTCGAGATATTCGAACGTGGCCTTGCTGTTGAAGGCAACCGCCCCCTCGTCGGCGTCCTCCGTACCGGCGATGATGCGCAGCAGCGTCGTTTTTCCCACGCCGTTGCGACCGATGATGCCGACGCGCTCGCCCTCCTCCATGCCGAAGGCGACATCCGTGAAAAGGGGCTGCTCGTGAAAGGTCTTGCTGAGTCCGCTCGTCGAGAATAATACCATGCTGCAATGTAAAGAAAGGAGGGATGGAAAGATAAACGCGCTCGGGACGCCCATAAAACCGGAAGTTGTCGAATTTCTTTTCCCGCGTGATGGATTTTTTCCTTATATTCCGCAATTCACGTAAAAATCGCCCATTTCGTGCACAAGCTGGAGATAGAGTGATGAAAGAGCTTCTGGATTATTTCAAGGCGAACCATGATCGCTTCATGGAGGAGCTGGCGGAGTATATCAGGATTCCGAGTATCAGCGCCCATGCGGACCGCCGCAAGGACATTTCGAACGCTGCCAGGTACACCGAGAAGCAGCTCAGGGCCGCCGGTCTCAAGAACGTGAAGCAGTATCCCACCAAGGGGAATCCCGTGGTATACGGAGAATGGCTGGGTGCCAAGGATGCCCCGACGGTCCTGGTCTATGGGCATTACGACGTGCAGCCCGTCGAACCGCTGGAGAAGTGGAAAACCGATCCGTTCACCATGACGATCAAGGGCGGAAAAATGTTCGCCCGCGGGACGGCGGACGACAAGGGACAGGTGTTCATTCACTTCAAGGTGATCGAGGCCTACCTCAAGACGCAGAAGAAGTTACCGGTGAACATAAAAGTCATCGTTGAAGGCGAGGAAGAGGTCGGCAGCATCAACCTGGTCGATTTCGTCAAAAAGCATCGCAAGCTGCTGAGCTGCGACACCATACTGATCTCCGACACGAACATGCAGGGCAAGACCAAGCCGAGCATCACGTACGGACTCCGCGGACTCACCTACCTTGAACTGTCGGTCACCTCGCTCAGCGGCGACCAGCACAGCGGGACGTATGGTGGAGGCGTCGCCAATCCCGCGCAGGTGCTCGCCGAACTGCTGGTCAAGTGCAAGGATCCCAGGACCGGCAAGATCAAAATACCCGGCTTCTACGACGACGTGGTGCCCATGAGCAAAAAGGAGCGGGCGGAACTTGCGAAAATCCCGCATGACGACATGATGTACGCCAAGGCCATCGGTGCCGTGCGCACGTTCGGTGAAAAGGGATACAGCACGATAGAACGCACCGGCGCGCGTCCCACCTTCGAGATCAACGGCATCTGGGGTGGCCACACCGGCCAGGGAGTGAAAACGGTGCTGCCGGCGTCCGCGCATGCGAAGGTCTCGATGCGCCTGGTCGCCAATCAGGATCCGGACAGGATCGCACAGTTGTTCAAGGATTACATCATGGACATCGCACCGGACACGGTGAAAGTGGACGTGAAACTCTACGAGAACAACGGCTACGCCGCACTGACGCCGATAGAGGCCGACGGCATGAAGGCCGCGGCGCGCGCCATCAGGAAGGTGTACAAGAAGGACCCGTTCTTCACCCGCGAGGGCGGCTCGATTCCCGTGGTGGCCGATTTCCAGCATCTGCTCGGTGTCGAAGCGATACTGCTCGGTTTCGGCCTCCCCGACGATAACCTGCATGCCCCCAATGAGAAAATGGACATCTCGCAGTTCAAGAACGGACTTGTGACCACCATGCATTTTCTCGAGGAATACGCGGCGCTGAAAGCGAAATAATTGCCCCGCACGCGGTGGAAGGGAGCTCGTTCCCCCCGCGACGAAATAATGACAGGACACCGACGCGGCGACGGAGTAACTTCCGTTGCCGCGTCGTATTACTCCCTCTCGAGTCGTTCGGCGAAGAGCATCAGGTGCCGTTCGCCGCGTCGGGTGAGGAAAATGACGCCGTTACGCTTTCCGCGAAGCCTGATCTGCGCCCTGATCTGCTCGGGAGTATCGGGGAAACCGCGTTTTTTGATTTCTGTTTCGGGACCGAAATCGAGTTCCGCGGCGATGCGGCGCAGTCGTTTCCGGTTGAACGCTTCGACGCGGAGGAGGCGGAAACTGCTGTGCCAGTCCGAGCTGTCGGGCTGGCTGCCGCTCCATCCGTAGGCGATATGCGGGTCGATCGCTTCCGCACCGTGCTCGCGGAAATACTCCGCCACGTGTCCCGTCCGTATGATGGCCGCGTGCGCTTCGATCAGGAAGCGCGGCCGGTCGACGCGGACGGCAGGACGGGAGACAGGGATCCATCGCGCACCGTCCTCCGCCCGCAGCGCCGCCACCGGTGGGAGATCACAGCCACGGGAGAGCAGTTGTTCGAGGCACTGGCCGCCGACCGCGACGGTCGCCACGCTCCAACCCGGCGGAGGGTCCGCACCCGGGGCGATCTTGACGAGCACGGGGAGCGTGGCAGGCAGCTGCGCGAGTATTTCCAGGGAGGGACGGTACTCCTGCGTCCCGACATGGCGCCTTCCGTCGCGCCGACGGGCGGGATCCGCGAACACGCCGGCGAGTCGCCCGGTTTGCAGCAGCGGGAGCCAGCGCTCCGCACTCCCGCGGAGCACGAGCGCATTGCGCCGTCCCGCCTGCGCGAGATTATGTGCGAGCATGCGCGCATGCACCGCATCGGCCTCGATGCACAGCAGTCCCTCGGCGCGGCGCGCCAGCGCGAGGGCGTCACCGCCCACGCCCGCCGCAATGTCGCAGAGCACGCCGCGGGACGGAAGCAGGGAGGCGTGCAGGGCGGCGGCCACCGCGCCGGACGCCATTTCCAGTGCTTCCCGCGTGCAGAGATTCCCGGCGGGGAAAGCGCATTTTTCGGAAGCGGCGTCCTCAAGAGAGAACGCTTCCATGCAGGCCGCGACGAGCTCCGGCGCGAGGTCAGGAAATACTGACCTCAG
>JAVVFP010000299.1:0-4396 GCA_032250495.1 Bacteroidota bacterium
AAGGAAGTCACCAGTCCCAGCTCGTCGATGAGCGAACTGACCAGCTCCCCGGCGGAGATTTCCCGGCGGAGGGACGCGTACTTCTGCACCAGCCGCACGAATTCCTGCACGCGGCGCACGGCCGCGGTGCCCAGGCCGGGCACGGACGGCGCGTTGATGGCGGCCTCGAAGACGGTGACGCCCTCTTCGGCGGCGTACTCGCGCAGGCGTCCGATGGACGTCGCGCCGATGCCGCGGGTGGGATAGTTGATCACGCGCAGCGCGGCCTCGTCGTCCTCGGGATTGACGATGAGGCGCAGGTAGGCAAGGATGTCCTTGATTTCCTTGCGGCGGTAGAATTCCACGCCGCCCACGATGGTGTAGGGAATGCCGCTGCGGCGCATGGCGTCCTCTATCGCGCGGCTCTGCGCATTGGTGCGGTACAGCACGGCGAAGTCGTTGAGCTGCAGCTTGCGCTTGCGCGCCTCCTCCTGCATGCAGAGCACGATCTTGTGCGCCTCCTCCCCTTCGTCGGCCACTTCCAGCACGCTGATCATGTCGCCCGCGTCATTGTCCGTCCACAGCGTCTTCGGGATCTGCTTCGTGTTGTGCTTGATCACCGAGTCGGCGCCGGCGAGTATGCTCTTGGTGGAGCGGTAGTTCTGTTCGAGGCGGAACACCTTGGCGTCCTTGAAATGCCGCTCGAACTCGAGGATGTTGCGGATGTCGGCGCCGCGGAAGGCGTAAATGCTCTGCGCGTCGTCGCCCACCACGCATATGTTCTTCGCCGCCCCGGCCAGGCGGCGCACGATCTGGTACTGCGCCTGGTTGGTGTCCTGGTACTCGTCGATGAGAATGAAGCGGAACTGCTGCTGGTAATGCTCCAGGACGTCGGGATGCTCGTCGAGCAGGCGGATGGGATGCAGGATGAGGTCGTCGAAGTCCATGGCGTTGGACGCGCGCAGGCGCTTGGCGTATTCTTCGAACACCTCGGCCACTTTCTGCTCGAAAATGTCGAAGGCCTTGTTCGCCAGGTCGGCGGGAGACATCATCTTGTTCTTCGCACCGCTGATGGCGTGGCGCACGGCGGAGGGCGAGACCTGCTGCGTGTTGATGTTCAGGTCCTTCATGATCGCCTTGATCACGCCCTGCGCGTCCTCGGTATCGTATATGGAAAAGCTGCGGTGAAAGCCGATGCGTTCGGCATCGCGCCGCAGCAGGCGGGCGAAGGTCGCGTGAAACGTCCCCATCCATATGCGCTTCGCCGCCTCGCCGGGCACCACCGTTTCGATGCGTTCGCGCATTTCACGCGCGGCCTTGTTCGTGAAGGTGAGGGCGAGGATGTTGTGGGCGGGCACGCCGGCCTGCAGCAGGTAGGCGATGCGGTAGGTGAGGACGCGGGTTTTGCCGCTGCCAGCCCCCGCGATGATCATCACGGGACCTTCCAGCGTTTTGACGGCCTGCTTCTGGACGTCGTTCAGTTCACGAAGAAAAGACATCAGCGCTATCGGATAACAGCCCGGGGGCTGGGATGAGACAAAGGTGACGCGAAAAAACAGTCAATGTCCGCCGCGCGTATCGTAGCGCAGCTTCCCTGGGAATTCGGCAGCGGCGGCCGCCCGCGGATGCGGAAGGTCGCCGCGTTACTTTTCGGGACGCATGGTCGGGAAAAGAATGACGTCGCGGATGGATTCCGCGCCGGTGAGCAGCATGGTCAGCCGGTCGATGCCGATGCCGAGTCCGGCCGTCGGTGGCATGCCGTATTCCAGCGTTTCGACATAGTCCTCGTCGAAAGTCATCGCCTCGTCGTCGCCGCGGGCCCGCAGGTTCGCCTGCTCGACAAAGCGCTCTTTCTGATCGATGGGATCGTTGAGTTCGGAGAAAGCGTTGGCGATCTCCTGTCCGTTGATGTACAGCTCGAAGCGCTCGACCAGGCCTTCCTCGGTGCGATGCTTCTTGGCCAGCGGGGAAAGCTCGAGCGGATAGTCGGTGATGAAGGTCGGCTGAATGAGCTTGTCCTCCACACGTTCGGAGAAGATTTCGTCGATGATTTTTCCCGGACCGTCGCTGTCCTCCAGCGCCACCCCGAGGCGTTTCGCTGCCGCACGCAGTTCGGCTTCGTCCTTGCCGCGCAGGTCCTCGCCCGTGTGTTCGTTGATGGAATCGAACATGCTCAGGCGGCGGAACGGCGGCGTGAAGTCGATTTCCTCGCCGCCGACCACGGCGGTGTTCTTGTTGTTGACCGCCCTGTTGATGGTGAAGAGCATTTCCTCGACCAGCGCCATCATCCACCGGTAGTCCTTGTACGCGACGTACAGCTCCATCATGGTGAATTCCGGGTTGTGGTTGCGGTCCATGCCCTCGTTGCGGAAATCCTTGCTGATCTCGTACACGCCGTGGAAGCCGCCCACGATGAGGCGCTTCAGGTACAGCTCGTCGGCGATGCGCAGGTACAGCGTCATGTCCAGCGCGTTGTGATGCGTGACGAAGGGACGCGCCGCGGCGCCGCCGTACAGCGGCTGCAGCACCGGCGTCTCCACCTCGATGTAGCCGCGTCCGTCGAGGAACTGCCGCATGCTGCGGATCAGCTGCGAACGCTTGATGAACACGTCCTTCACCGAGGGATTGAGGATGAGGTCGAGGGGACGCTTGCGGTAGCGCAGCTCCTTGTCGGCGAACTGGTCGTAGACCACCGTGTTGCCGTCCTCGTCGGTCTTTTCCTTCGGCACGGGCAGGGGACGCAGCGACTTGGCCAGCAGCACGATTTCCTTCGCGTGCACCGACACCTCGCCCGTGCGCGTGCGGAAGACGAAGCCCCTGACGCCCACGATATCGCCGATGTCGAGCAGCTTGAACATTTTGTAGCTGTCCTCGCCCACCTCGTCTCGCTTGACGTAGATCTGCAGCTTGCCGGTGTGATCCATGATATGCGTGAAGGAGGCCTTCCCCATGCGGCGAATGGTCATGATGCGTCCCGCGACGGCGACGTCGCGCTGCGGATCGTCGTCGGTGAAGGAGGCGAGCACCTCCTGCGCCTCGGCGTCCACCGGGAATTCGTATGCGTACGGCTGCACGCCATGCTGCTGCAGCTCGTGGTACTCTTCGCGGCGACGCCGCATGAGATCGTTGAGGTCTTCGGTCTGACCGTGTTCCATGTATTTCCGTCGGCTTCTGTTCGTGGTACGTAGGATATAAAACTTACGCACGGCGCCTCGTAAATCCAATTGCGCGCGCAGCGCCGCTGCGCGGCGGAGACAGGTAACCGCCTTGCATGTCGGACCATATTATGACTATACTCGGTCCGAACAACAGGAGACATCTCATGAAGCTTTCCGAACAGGTCCGGCCCGTCAGCTACTTCAAGGCCAACGCCGCGGAGATGCTCCGCGCCGTGCGCGACGGCGGCGCCCCATATATCATCACACAGAACGGGGAAGCCAGGGCGGTGCTGATGGACATCGACCGCTACGAGGAGACGCAGGAAACCCTTGCCCTGCTCAAGATACTCGCCCTCGGTGCGCGCCAGGTCGAGGAGGGCGCGGTGCACCCCGCCGGCGCGGCCTTCGACCGTCTGCGCGACGCGCTGCGGGAGGAATAATGCCGTACGACGGCGCCGAATTTCTGTAAGAACTTTGTAGAAATGTCAGGTCCGTTCCCCTGACGGTGTTTGCATCCAACGTGCCGCAATGACGAAACTCATATCGGCTCAGCTTGATGGGGAGAGTCCCACCTGCAGAGCGGTAATAAAGAGTTTCTTAAATAAACAGAATGATTGGAAGGGAAAGTGACAATCTCCAGTTCTGAATGGAAGATGGCCCTTCAGTCCATTCAGCGAAAGTGGTCTCACCCCAATCAACTGCTCTTTGATCAATGTCCGTATACAATGATGGATTCAGCTGTTCGGAATACTGGATAGAGAGTGCCACATATCTCGTAACAAGTGACAACCCAAGAATGTAGTAGAGCTTTGATCCTAAACCACTACCCTCATCAAAGTATCTTAAATCTCTGTAGTATGTTGGTGGCCCCATACCACTGCTCCGCGTCTCACTATGATGGGGATACCTCATGAAGTGCGCAAGAGAAATCCCAGCTTCCAATCTAATCAGCGATATTTGACCGTAGAGAACGCCATCAAGTATTGCGTATTCGTATCCACTGGCAATAGCACCTTTGACGCCCATTATTAGATTGGCGGAATCATATTCTAATACATCATGGACATAAGCCATATGTACGCCATAGTTCCCTGTTTGATTATGAATATACTCAGTGCCAAACCATAGGCATGAATACCATGTATCGCTCATCTCTTCCTCATTATTCGCATCCACCTTACTTTGCGATATTGTCAACGGGGGACATACGATGTGCCATACAGAGATGATAACCAACATTTTGATCATATTAATCGCAT
>JAVVFP010000300.1:0-4395 GCA_032250495.1 Bacteroidota bacterium
CTCCTCCGGCAATGTCGAACTGATAAAGGATCTCAACTGCGAGGTACAGGGACGCAGCATCGTGCTCGTCGAGGACATTGTCGATACCGGGTACTCCATCGATTTCATGAAGAAATGGATAGGGCAGAAGAACCCGGCCTCCCTGAAAATTGTTACATTACTGCACAAACCCGCGAGCACCAAAATCGCGCACACACTCGATTACGTCGGCTTCGAAATTCCCCCGCAGTTCGTAGTGGGTTTCGGACTCGACTACGCGCAGAAGGCGCGCAACCTGCCCGCGATATATATTCTCGAGGGGAATGGCGTTTCCGATTAAACAGCATCACATGCACCGATGACAGATAGACGATTCATGCAGCAAAAAATTGACCCCACCTTCCAGATGGCCGGCGGCAACGACGACGGCGACCACAAGTCCCCGGGAAAACCGGACGGCAGGCAGCCCAACCGGCAGTCCGGCCGTCCGCCCGATGAGAACAACTGGCAACGCTATTCGAAAGTGTTTCTGACCTGGCTCCTGGTGATCATACTCGGCTTCGTGGCCATACAAATGCTGAATACGCAGCCCGAAGCGCCCGCGATCAGTTACTCGCAATACCAGGAACTGCTCGGCGGCGAGCGCAAAACCCTCGACGACACCGAGGTGAAAATAGTCCGTGCCACCGTGTACAAGTCCAACCTCAACGACTACGAGATGCACGGCTATCTCAACCAGACCATTCCGCTTGTCACCACCGAGGGGAAGAAAGTCGACAATTCAGAGTTCATCGTCAATCTCGGCGCGGTCGATTCGGAGATGCAGAAGGAATGGGTGTCCCGCGGCATCGAGGTCACCTTCGAGGAGAAGGATTCGCAGTGGACGCAGATGCTGATCAGCTTCCTTCCGTGGATACTGATCATCGGTGTATGGTTGTTCTTCATGCGGCGCATGCAGGCCGGTGCGGGCGGCGGACCGAAGGGACTGTTCTCCTTCGGCAAAAGCCGCGCGAAAATGGTGGGGGAAAACTCCATCCGTGTGACCTTCTCCGACGTGGCGGGGGCGGACGAGGCGAAGTACGAGCTGCAGGAAGTGATAGAGTTCCTTAAAGAGCCGGCCAAGTTCCAGCGTCTGGGCGGCAAGATTCCGCGCGGCGTGCTGCTGCTCGGTCCCCCGGGAACCGGCAAGACCCTGCTCGCACGTGCCGTGGCCGGTGAGGCCGGCGCGCCGTTCTTCTCGATCAGCGGCGCCGAATTCGTCGAGATGTTCGTCGGCGTCGGCGCCAGCCGCGTGCGCGACCTGTTCGAGAACGCGAAGAAAAACTCTCCGTGCATCGTGTTCATCGATGAAATCGACGCGGTCGGCCGACAGCGTGGTGCCGGACTCGGTGGCGGTCACGACGAGCGCGAACAGACGCTCAATCAGCTGCTGGTGGAAATGGACGGCTTCGAGCAGGGCAGTACCGTGATCATCATCGCGGCCACCAACCGTCCCGACGTACTCGACCCGGCCCTGCTGCGTCCCGGACGCTTCGACCGGCAAATCGTCGTCGATCGACCGGACGTGAAGGGACGCCTCGGCATACTCAAGGTGCACACACGGAAGATTCCCCTCGATCCGGACGTGGACATCGAGGTGCTGGCCAAGGGAACGCCCGGACTCGCCGGCGCGGAACTGGCCAACCTCGTCAACGAGGCCGCCTTGTACGCCGCGCGTCGCAACATGAAATCCGTCACCATGCGCGACTTCGAAGAGGCCAAGGACAAGATCATGATGGGCATGGAACGCAAGAGCCTCATCATATCCGACGAGGAGAAGAAGATGACCGCATTCCACGAGGCGGGACATGTGCTGGTCGCCAAAATGCTGCCCGAGGCCGATCCGGTTCACAAGGTAACCATCATTCCCCGCGGACGCGCGCTCGGTGTGACCACCTACCTCCCGATAGACGAGAAGCACACGTACTCGAAGCCCTACCTCGAGGCGATGATCGCTTACGCGATGGGCGGTCGCGCGGCGGAACTGCTGGAATTCCGGCAGCTCACCACCGGTGCGGGCAACGACATCGAGCGAGCCACCTCCCTGGCCCGGAAGATGGTCTGTGAGTGGGGCATGAGTCCGCTCGGACCCCTCACCTTCGGGGCGAAACAGGAGGAGATTTTCCTCGGCCGTGAAATTTCACAGCACCGCGACTACAGTGAGAAGACGGCCATCGCGATCGACGACGCGGTGCGCGATATCGTCACGCAGGGCATGCAGCGCGCCGAAGAAATCCTCAGAGAGCATCGTGAAACGCTCGAACGCCTCTCCGAGGCTCTTCTCGAGCGGGAGATTCTCGACAGCGAGGAAATCGACATGATACTGCGCGGCGAGCAGTTGCCGCCGAAGAAGGCACAGGACAACGGTAATGGAAGCAGCGCGATCAAGGAGGGCGAGGAACGACTCAAAATAGACCAGGAACGGGCGGATAAAATCCGCAAGGCCGTCGAGGAGATCAAGCGGCAGGAAGAGGAACAGAAAGCACAGGACAAGGATGCATGAGCACGCCTGCTGCTGATTCGCCCGCCCACGTTTCCTTTGAATTCGAGCTGATGCGGAAAGGCATTCACATGCTGTCCCTTTCCATCCCCATCGGCTACTACTTCATGTCCCGCGAGCTGGCGCTGACCATACTCGTTCCCCTGACCCTGCTCTTCGTGTTTGGGGACGTGCTGCGCACCTACCATGAAGGCTCGTACCGACTCTATCACCGGATTTTCGGCCGCATGCTGCGCGCGCATGAGAAGACGCGCGAGAAAAAGACGCTCAACGGCGCGAGCTGGGTCCTGATTTCCGCAACGCTCTGCGTGCTGGTCTTCCCGAAGCTCATCGCCATTACGGCCTTCGCCATCCTCATCGTCTCCGACACCGTGGCCGCCCTGGTCGGCCGCCGTTTCGGCACACGGAAATTCAATGACAAGACGCTTGAAGGTTCCACCGCCTTCGTCGTTTCCGCGGCGATCGTGATTCTCCTTACCCCGAAAATTGCGCATGCGCCGGTCGAATACCTCATCGCGTTCGTCGCCGCGGTGTTCGGCGCACTTGCAGAAGTGTTTTCCTTCGACATCATTGACGACAACTTCGCCATTCCCCTCGCCATTGGTTCTACCCTGTGGCTTATGTATGTTCTGTTTTTACCGGAAATGAACGTGTACCTGCTGGATGGCTGACATGAAAACCTCCGCTTTGCTCGCCACGCTCTCCTTGGTCCTGCTGCTCGTCTCCTGCGGTTTGGAGAACAAGGACAATGCGATGGGAGAGAACGACTTCATCACCATTATCGCGGACAGTACGGATTTCGACGCGATCGAAGACGTGGTGGAAAACGCCTTCGCACAGCCGCTGTTCACGCCGCAGCCGGAGTCGTGGTTCCGCTACCGCCGCTACGATCTCGGTGACCTGCTCGATCACAAGCGGCAGCGCAACATCCTCCTCATCGCACCGCTCGACGCCGACAACCGTATGGGTGAATACATGCGCGCGGCGCTGGATTCGTCCGTCAAACAGCTTGTGCGCGCCGGCGAGCAGCATGTCTTCGTCAAGAAGGACCTCTGGTACCGTGGTCAGACGGTGGTGCATCTGACCGGGCGCTCCCTCGAGGAACTGCGGAATTTCATGGCCTCCAATGCCGATCAGCTCGAATACTATTTCAAGCAGGCGTGGGACGAGCGGGAGATCACCCGCATGTGGTCGTTGCCGCGGGAAGAGGATATCGAGCAGCGTCTGATGGACGAACACGGTTTTTCCCTCGCTGCGATACGGGGGTGGTTCGTGGCCAAGGACAGTGCGGAGATCAACACCGTCCTTCTGCGGCGCCAGGCGCCGGCGGAAACCGAGCGCTGGCTGATGGTGCACTGGGAGGACACGGACAACACCGCTCTGCTGACCAACGACTACGCGCTTGAAACCCGTAATCGCCTGACCGAGATCCTCTACCGGACTTACGACGACAGTTCCTGGGTGGTCGTCGATACCGTGAATCACCTGCAGTTCGACGAGGTGAATTTCCAGGACCGCTACGCCATACGTATGAAGGGACTCTGGCGGATGAATGACTACACCATGGGCGGACCCTTCGTCAGCTACCTGTTCTACGACGAGCAACAGGGACGAATCTACTTCCTCGAAGGATCGGTGTTCGCGCCGAAATATGAAAAGAAAAAGCTGCTGCAGGACGTGGATGTCATGATGAAGACGTTCTACACCAGGCAGGCCGGGGAAGCCGCCGAGGCCTCCTGATGACAGGCAAAAGCGCGGATATACGGCACTGGGCCGTCTGGGCCGGGAAGCTGCTGCTGGCCGCGCTGCTGCTCACTCTCCTTCTCACCCAGCTGGACACGGATGTCCTCGCAAACCTCTCGACCTCCGCGCAGCCC
>JAVVFP010000301.1:0-1480 GCA_032250495.1 Bacteroidota bacterium
GCGGCACGCTGTTCGAAGGAACGCTATCCGCGGGCCGCAGCACGCTACGGCTCGACCTCGGCCGTCTCGGCCTCGCGCCGGGCAGTTACCTGCTGCGCGTCGAAAACGCCGGCGCCACCGTCACGCGGCGTGTGAGCGTGACGTTCTGAATTATTCTCCCCCGCCTTTCCAGTAGAAGCCCCGTTCCGTGCGATCGTGGCGGAACTGCGCGAGCGCGTCGAAATCCGCTTCCACCACGAGCGTGCCGCTCGCGGGAACCGGTGTGTAGAAGCGGTCGGGCTCCGCATGCGCGGCGTCGGCATAGCCGCCCACGCCGCTGGTCATCAGCCGCGGAAGCGCGGAGTCATGCGCCCAGTCGCTGATGCCGGCGTAGACGCCGAATTCGTAGGCGCGGCTGATCGCCAGGTGCCGCCAGAGACGGCGGGAAAACTCCGGTGAAGGCTTGCGCGTCACCGACAGGGCAGGAACGAGCACGAGGTCCGGCTGCGTCCCCGCCTGCGTGAACAGGTCGCTGAACCAGAAATCCGCGCAGATCAGCACGAGAATATTCCTCCCCGCGACCTGGAATTGTCCGAGACGCGTGCCCGGGTTCACCCGCGCACGTTCGTCCGCGTACGGGCGCAGCTTGTCATACCAGCCCAGCACCGCCCCGTCCGGCGCGAACAGCGCCCCGGTGTTGCGCTTCACCTCCCCGTCGATTTCGTGAAAGGAGCCGCCCAGCACATGGCAGCCCGCCTCCCGCGCCAGCGGAGCGAGTAAATCGACGTATGCCGGCACCGCGTCGACGAACACCGCATGCTCGGGCAGCACGAGAATATCGTCCGCCGCGAAGCCGCCCGGCACCGCGTCCATCGACCGCCGCACGGCCTCGAACGATCGCACGTTGTCGAACGCCGTCAGCGCAGGTTGGGTCAGTATTAGGCGCATGGATGCTTCCCTTCCACTATCGTGTGTTCAAATTCACTATGCGAAAGAAGGAAAAAAGGAAAGATGAAAATATACACCCCGATGCAATCTTTCCATTTTTCCTTCTTTCCTTCCTTTCATTTGCCTTGTGCAATCCTGACGACGGTGATAATGAGACGGCCATCCTCGATTTCGTAGAGGATGCGATAGCGCCCCTTGCGCAACCGATACTGCTCGCGCGCGGTAAGCTTCTGTGACTGCGGAGGACGCGGATCCTCGCGCAGGAGAGATATGGCATGCCAGAGCATCTTCACGTCCAGCGCGGGCAACCTGCGCAGGTCCTTCAGCACGGATTTCCGGAACAGTAGTTCATAGCTTGCCATGGCGCTGCAGATCCTTGAGCACGGCTTCGTAACCCATCACAGGCTCGGCGGCACGGTCGCGGAAGGCCTGCAGATCCTCCGCATCCTCGGCGAGCAGCTGCCGCACCGCCTCGTTGATCAGGTCGGTGATGCTGCGCTGCGTTTCCGCTGCCTTCATGCGAAGGGCCTGATGCAGCGCGGCCTCGAGGTAA
>JAVVFP010000301.1:1490-4384 GCA_032250495.1 Bacteroidota bacterium
TAAATCGTGGTGCGTTTCATGTGTAATCCGTAAATAATCCGATACGCATATGCGACATACTAACATAATGACATCATAATGTCAACCTGAGATCGGCGGGATTTTTTTGTCACGGGCGGGATGCGTAATTTTGGAGTCCACGGTGTGCTGTACCGCCGGATGCGGGGAAATACATACCGGCGCGGGGAAACCGACGACGCGAACAAAGACGTTCCCGATAAACGAATCGAAGGAGTTATCACATGTCCAACGCTTATTTCAAGGTACCGGAGCCGATCAACGAGCCGATCAAGGCGTACGCGCCCGGCAGTCCGGAAAAGGCCGAGCTGAAGGCGAAGATCGCCGAGCTGAAGGCGCAGCAGATCGAAGTACCCATCATCATCGGCGGCGAGGAAATCCGTACCGGTGACACGGCGGAAATGCGCATTCCGCATGATCACGGCCATGTGCTGGGCGTGTATCACAAGGCGGGGGAAAAGGAAGTCGCCATGGCCGTCGAGGCCGCCCTCGAGGCGCAGAAGCGGTGGTCGGTGATGCCATGGGAGCAGCGCGTGGCCATTTTCCTCAAGGCGGCGGACCTGCTCGCCGGTCCCTGGCGTGCCACCATCAACGCGGCGACCATGCTCGGACAGTCCAAGACGGCTTTCCAGGCCGAAATCGATTCCGCCTGTGAGCTGATCGATTTCTGGCGCTTCAACGCCTATTACATGGCCGAGTTGATGAAGGATCAGCCGTATTCGCCCGCGGGAATGTGGAACCGCGTGGAATACCGTCCCCTCGAGGGCTTCATCTTCGCCGTGACCCCGTTCAACTTCACCTCCATCGCGGGCAACCTGCCCACGGCTCCTGCCATCGTCGGCGGCGTGGCGCTGTGGAAGCCCGCTTCCAGCGCCGTGTACTCGGCCTATTACCTGGTGAAACTGCTCGAGGAAGCGGGACTGCCGAAGGGCGTGGTCAACTTCATCCCGGGTTCCGGCGGCAAGGTCGGCAATCCCGTCCTTGCCAATCCCAATCTCGCGGGCATTCATTTCACCGGCTCCACCGCGGTGTTCCAGAACATGTGGAAGACCGTCGGCGAGAACATCGCCAGGTACAAGTACTATCCCCGCATCGTGGGTGAGACGGGCGGCAAGGACTTCATTTTCGCGCACAACAGCGCGGATGTCGATGCGCTCGCCATCGCGGCCATCCGCGGCGCCTTCGAATACCAGGGACAGAAGTGCTCAGCCGCCTCGCGCATGTACATCCCGAAATCCATCTGGCCGGCGTTCAAGGAGAAATACACCGCCGAAGTCGCGAAAATCAAGATGGGCGACCCGGAGAACTTCACGAACTTCATGAGCGCCGTCATCGACAAGGCCGCTTTCACCAGCATCACGGCCTACATCGACTACGCGAAAAACGCCTCCGACGCGGAAATCATCACCGGCGGTGGCTATGACGACAGCAAGGGCTACTTCATCGAGCCGACCACCGTCGTCACCACCGACCCGAAATTCAAGTCCATGGAAGAGGAAATCTTCGGTCCCGTGCTGACGATTTTCGTCTACGAGGACGAAAAGTTCGACGAGGCACTCGAGCTCTGCGACACCACCTCGATGTACGCCCTCACCGGCGCCATCTGGGCGCAGGACCGCTACGCGCTGATCACGATGGCCGACCGCCTGCGCAACGCGGCGGGCAACTTCTACTTGAACGACAAGCCGACAGCGGCCGTGGTCGGACAGCAGCCCTTCGGCGGCGGACGCGCCTCGGGCACCAACGACAAGGCCGGCAGCGCCATGAACCTGCTGCGCTGGATGTCGGTGCGCACCTTGAAGGAAACCTTCGATCCGCCCAAGCGCTGGGAATATCCCTTCATGGGCGAGGAGTAAAAAAGAGTAAATACCCGCGACACGCCATATTACTCAGGGCGTCCCGTGCACAGACGGGACGCCCTTTTCTGTAACCGTGGCCCTGGTCACGTGTTATATTGACAATAAACGCGAAATCAGGAATCACCACCCCGGGGCTTATCATGCGCAGCACGTTCGCTACTTTTTTACTCCTCGCCATTCTCTCGACACCCGCGACCGCACAATGGGAATCCCTGAACGGACCCTACGGCGGCATGCTGCAGGCCATCGGCGCGACACAGGGCGGCCGTCTCCTCGCGGCGCTGTATGACGGTCCGATGTACGCCTCGGACAACGCGGGAGGCAGCTGGAACATCGTCGCGGACGAGTCCTGGACGGGAAGCGTGCACCTGCTGCGGCGCGCACCCGACGGCACGGTGTACGCCGCCTCGCAGAACGGCATCTACCGTTCGACCGACGGCAGCAGCTGGGAGAAGACCACATTCGTGGACATCCCACGCACCATCGCCTTTACTGCGAACGGGGATGTCCTCGTCGGCGGCCGGGGCCTGATTCACCGTTCGAGTGACCGCGGACAGTCCTGGAGCAGCGTCACGCCCGTGCCCGGATCCGCGCGCAGTGTCCACATCGCGGTGACGGCAGACGGCGACTGGCTCGCGGGCGCGTATCGCGAGGGACTGCTGCGCAGCACGGACGAAGGGATTACCTGGGAGATCGTCGGCGCCTCACTGCCCAACAACGAAGTGTATTCGGTCTCCATCATCGACGGCGCGACGGTCTTCGCCGGACTCAACAGCACGACGGCGATCAGTACGGATGCCGGCATGACCTGGGAACTGGTGTCCGGCATGACAGGCGTGAACGTGTACGCGGTGCATCAGATCGAGGGCGAGTGGCTTGCCGCGGAGAGCAGCGAAGGGCTGTATGTGTCCGACGACGGCGGCCGCAACTGGGTACGCATCGCGGCGCAGGACATCCGCGATCGCTTCCTCTCCCTGCATGTCGCAACGGCGAATACACTGTTCGCCGCCGCGGACG
>JAVVFP010000302.1:0-886 GCA_032250495.1 Bacteroidota bacterium
GTATCAGGCGCTGGTCGTACTGACCCGGACGCAGGACGCCGTCGATGGCGGCGTACTCGGTCTGATTGTAGGAGAGACTGAAGATGCCGTAGAAGGGGATGTCCGACAGCCGTTTCTGCACGAGCAGTTCCACGCCGCGCGCGGTACCGGTGCCCGCGCTGCGCAGGTCGTCGAAGCCGAAGGCGTCGAAGCCGTTCTCCGCTCCGCCGAAGCCGGCCCCGGTGTTGGCCAGCACCAGCCAGGGACGCTCGGAGCTGGCGGGATAATCGCTGTAATCCTTCACGTATCCCTCGACGCGCACCCGCAGGTCCGCTCTCAGCAGGCGTTCGATGCCCAGGACCAGTTGGTCGACGCGCACATGATCGAGCGCGGTGTTGGCGGGATTGGACATCAGCCAGATATAGCTCGGGGATTGGTAGTACGTGCCGCCGCTGGCGGTGAGCGAGGTCACTTCGTTGAAGGAATAGCGCAGGGAGGCGCGGGGACCGAGGACGAAGGGATTCTCGATCAGGTTGAAATAATCCATGCGCGCGCCCAGCGTCACGCGGAGACGGGAGAAAAAGCTGCGGGCCACCTGCACGTAGGCGTTGGCCTTGTAGCCGGTGGTATCCCAGGCGTTCGCAAGATTCGCAATCTGCGGCTCCTCGCCGAAACTGTCCTCGGTCGGCGTCCATGCGAAATCACCCTCGATGCGCGCGCGCTTGGCCTGCGCGCCGAAGCTCAGCTCCAGCGTGCGGTCGAGGAGGAAGACGCCATCCGCGCGCAGACTGCTCTCCCCTTCCTTCGAGTCGCTGAGGAAGACGGGATTGAGCAGGGAATCGGACTGCAGGAAGCTGTAGTCGACGAAGGTGCGTCCCAGTGCGAAGGTCATGAAACCGCTGCGCAT
>JAVVFP010000302.1:896-4375 GCA_032250495.1 Bacteroidota bacterium
TCAGGTGTTTCCAGCTGATGGAGGTGAAGTACTGGTCCTGCGAATTCCCGAGTATGCGGCTGTTGTCGAAGCGCTGATCCTCGTCGTCGTTGAAAAAGCGCACCTTGTCGAGCACGCCGATGGTGAGAAAGGAAATTTCGTTCTCACGATCGATGTCGTACGAGGCCTTGCCGATGAAATCCCAGTACTCAGGGACGAAGCCGAAGCCGGCGGCCTTGAAAATCAGGTCGAGGTAGCTGCGCCGGGCGCTGAAAAGAAAGGAGCCCTGTTCGCCGATGGGACCCTCGGTGTTCAGGCCGAACTGCGTGGCGGAGACGTTGATCTTTCCGCCGATGCGGTCGCGGCGTCCCTCCTTGAGCTGAATGTTCATGACGGAGGAGAGTTTGTCGCCGTAGCGCGGACCGAAACCGCCGGTGGTGAAGGTGACGTCCTTGACGAAATCCAGGTTGATGAAGCTCAGCGGACCGCCGGTGGCGCCCTGTGTGCCGAAGTGATTGATGTTGGGAATCTCCAGTCCATCGACCACGTAAAGGTTCTCCGACGGCGCCCCGCCCCGCACGATCAGGTCGTTGCGTCCGGCCGAAGCCTGTACCACGCCGGGCAGCACGGACACCGCGCGGATGACATCCTCCTGTCCCCCGGGCGCGCGGCGGATTTCCTCGTAGGACAGTGTTTGCGCACTCACCGGGGCGTCCGCATTCCTTCGAAAATAGTCCGCCTCCACCACCACCTCCTCGAGGTCGATGGCCGTGGGCGCGAGATCGAAGTCCACCTGCGTCTCTCTTCCGGGAGACACCACCACGTCCGCCGCCAGCTCCGGCGTATAGCCGATCACCGAGGCCTGTACGCGGTACGTACCCGCCGGCACATTGCGCACCGCAAAGCGTCCCTCCAAATCCGTCGCCGAACCGAAGGACGTTTCCTTCACGAACACATTTGCTCCCACCAGCGGCTCATTCGTCACCGCGTCCAGCACACGTCCACGAATCGAACCCGTACCCTGCGCGTGAAGCAGAGATGGGAGGAAAAGGATTATGAGTAAAGCGATTGAGTGTTTCATATTTGTCTAAGTAAAGGCAACCACGGAGTTCACAGAGGTAAACACAGAGGGCACAGAAGAAATTCCTTGAATATCACTCTGTGCCCTCTGTGCAAAACTCTGTGTACTCCGTGGTTGCCTTTATTTATTCAGGTAATACCGCGAGATCCCTCAACGCCACCCCGTTCCGATCCTTCTCCGACAGTATCGGCTCGGACACCGGCCACTGCACCCCTACTTCGGGATCGTTCCAGAGGAGGGTGTGTTCGCTTTCGGGGTGGTAGTAGTCGGAGCATTTGTAGAGGAAGTCGGCGTCCTCGGAGAGCACGCAGAAGCCGTGCGCGAAGCCGGGGGGCACCCAGAGCTGGCGTTTGTTTTCGGCGGACAGCTCATGACCCTCCCATTTCCCGAAGGTGGGTGAGCCGCGACGGACGTCCACCAGCACATCGTACACCGCGCCGTGGGTGACGCGAATGAGTTTGCCCTGTCCATGAGGATGCTGGAAGTGCAGTCCCCGCAGCGTCCCCCGCACCGAGCGCGAGTGATTGTCCTGCAGCAGCGGCGGAATGCCCTGCGCCGCAAACACATCGCGGCGGTAGGATTCCATAAAGAACCCCCGCTCATCGCCGAAGACCTTCGGTTCGATGAGGAGGATGCCGGGGAGGGAGGTAGTGATGAAGTTCATGGGTAAATATGAAAGGCAACCACCGAGGTCACAGAGTTTTGCACAGAGGGCACAAAGAACAATAAAAAAATACTCTGTGACCTTTGTGCTTCCTCTGTGCCCTCTGTGGTTGCCTTTGAAAGTTAAACGCTTCTATTTACGCCCACGGACGGGGGGCCTTCCAATCGAGAAATAATCAAACCCGTTCTCCTTCATCTCATCCATGTCGTAGATGTTGCGGCCGTCGAAGACCACGGGAGTGCTGAGCATGGATTTGATTTTCTTCCAGTCGGGCATGCGGAATTCGTTCCACTCGGTGACGAGCAGCAGGGCGTCGGCGCCTTGCAGCGCGGCGTAGCTGTCCTCGGCGTAGCTGATGCGGTCGCCGAACTGCAGTTCGCGCGTGTTCTCCATGGCCTCGGGATCGAAGGCCTGCACTTTCGCGCCGGCGTCGAGCAGTTGTTCGATGATGATGAAGGCCGGGGCCTCGCGTGTGTCATCGGTATTGGGTTTGAAAGCCAGTCCCCACATGGCAAAAGTCTTGCCCGTGAGATCACCGTCGAAGTACTCGTACACCTTCTTGAAAAAGCGCTTGGGCTGATCGGCGTTGACGTCCTCCACCGCCTGCACGATGCGCAGCGTGTTCTTCGCGTCGTTCGAGGTCTTGAGCAGCGCCTTGACGTCCTTCGGGAAACAGCTGCCGCCGTAGCCCGTTCCGGCGAAGAGGAATTTCTTCCCGATACGGGAGTCGGTTCCGATACCGCGGCGGACGTTATCGATATTCGCGCCGAGTATTTCGCAGAGATTCGCCAGGTCGTTCATGAAGGAAATGCGCATGGCGAGATGCGAGTTGGCTGCGTACTTGGTGATTTCCGCGCTGCGCTCGTCCATGATGATAATGGGGTTGCCGGAGAGGACGAAGGGCTCGTACAGCTCGGTGAGTATTTCCATGGCCTTTTCATTCGAGGCGCCGATGACCACGCGGTCGGGCCGCAGGCTGTCCTCCACCGCAAAACCCTCGCGGAGGAACTCGGGGTTGGAGGCCACGGTGAAGTCCCCGTCGTACTTCGCACGGATGACCTCGGTCACGCGCTCGGAGGTGCCGATGGGCACGGTGCTCTTGTCTACGATGATCTTGAACGGCTGCGGCGCGTGGGCGGCGAGTATGCCGCCGATGTCGTCGGCCACTTTCAGCACGTACTGCAGGTCGGCGCTGCCGTCTTCCTGCGGCGGCGTGGGCAGGCAGAGGAAGATTACGTCGGACTTCAGCACGGCCTGCTCGAGGTCGTCGGTGAAGGTCAGGCGACCCTTTTCCACGTTGCGCTCGTAAAGGGGATGCAGTCCCGGTTCGTAAATCGGGATCTTGCCGTTGTTCAGCTTCTGCAGCTTCTTCGGGTCGTTGTCGACGCAGATGACCTGGTTGCCGTTCTCGGCGAAACAGGTGCCCGAGACGAGGCCGACGTAGCCCGTCCCGATAACAGCGATGTTATAAGGCATAAAAACTCACAGGATAAATACGGGAGGTAGGTTCTATGTAGTTGTGGACGAAGTTCATGCGGCGTTCGAATCAGCGTCGCGATCTCCGTCGTGGGACTTCTTTTCATCCTTCCCCTTGCCGCTGCCATTCCCGTGCACACCGTTCCCGTTCACGCCGTTCCCGTTGGCGTGCAGACCCTTGCCGTTGGCGTGGAGGCCATTGCCGTTGGCATGCACACCGTTCCCGTTGGCATGCGCGCCGTTGCCGTTGGCATGCGCGCCGTTGCCGTTGGCATGCGC
>JAVVFP010000303.1:0-4359 GCA_032250495.1 Bacteroidota bacterium
CCGATGATGTTCATCACTTCCGCTTCGTTCTGCCGGGGTCGGCGCTTGTCGAGCACGACCAGGTCGGCCTTGAGGCGCTTTGCGAAACTGCGCGCCATCTTGATGCCGCCGACATCCGGCGAGACCACCGAGAGATTCTGCAGCTGCTGCTCGCGGAAGGACTTCAGCAGCACGGCCGACGAGTAGAGGTGATCGAAGGGGATGTCGAAAAAACCCTGGATCTGCGGCGCATGCAGGTCCATCGATATGATGCGGTCCGCACCCGCGCTGGTGATCAGGTTCGCCACGAGCTTGGCCGTGATGGCCACGCGGGGCTGATCCTTCCTGTCCTGACGGGCATAGCCGAAATAGGGAATCACCGCCGTCACGCGCCGCGCGGACGCCCGTTTGGCCGCGTCGATCAGGATGAGCAGCTCGAGCAGGTTCTCCGCCGGCGGTGTCGTGCTCTGGATGATGAATACGTCCCGCCCGCGGATGTTCTCTCGATACTTGACCCAGATTTCACCGTCGCAAAACGTCTTGATTTCACAGGCGCCGAGCGGTTCACCGATCTGCGCAGCGATGTTTTCCGCAAGCGCCGGGTTGGAACGGCCACTGAAGACAAGCATGTGCAAGAACCTCTGTTCGGGTTGCCGGATCAGTCTGCAGCTGGGGCGGCAGGATTCGAACCTGCGCATGTCGGCTCCAAAGGCCGATGCCTTACCGCTTGGCTACGCCCCATACAAAACTGTAAGTTTACTGCAAAATGCAGTAGTTAGCAAATATACCAAGGACGGTGTTAGGAGTCAACCGCGGGAAACGCGCGCCTGCGGCGTCCGTCCGCGCAGGCCGAATATCGGGTCGCGGTGGATTATCATGCTCCGTGCACGGACGATTTTCCTTCCGGCGGGGAGCGCACGCGGCAGCCGTCGCGTTCCGACGGAAATTATCACGCAGCGCGAATCCGGGGCTGATCCCCGCAGATCCGGAACTATTCCCCGGAACGCAGCCGTTCCGCCAGGCGGACGGGCAGTCCGGCATCGCGTATTTTGCGCATGGCGGTGTCGACATCGTAGGCGACGCGACGGGACTCGTAGCTGCCGGCAACGGTGTCGAGCAGACCGTAGGCGCTGCGCCAGTCCCGGTCGCGCGGCTGGCCCACGCTGCCGACGTTGATCAGGAAGCGGTCGTCGGGAGTGTACTCCCGCACACCGCTGTCGAGCGGATAGACGCCGGGAATGTGGGAATGGCCGACGAAGCAGAGGCGTTCGAAAAAATGTCGTGCCTGCATGCGGGCCTCCATGCCACTGAACACGTAATCCCACTCCTCGGGCGCCCGGGGCGCCGAGTGCACGAACAGCATGTTTTCCAGGGAGATCCGGTACGGCATGCCCCGCAGGAAGGCCACATCCTCCGCGCTGAGCCGTCCGACCGTCCATTGTACCGCGGCCAGGGCGAAGGGATTGAAATACGCGCGCTGATGCGCGGCGAACACCGCGGCATCGTGATTGCCGAGGACACAAATGTCGGCATGGCTGCGTACAAGGCCGACGCAGGGGGCGGGATCCGCCCCGTAGCCGACGATATCTCCAAGACAGACGATACGGTCAGCCTGCCGGTGATGGATATCCTCCAGTACGGCGGTCAGCGCCTCGAGATTGGCGTGTATGTCGGAAATGATTGCGAGACGCACGGATGTATTACTATATGAGGAACGGAATGAAAACTAGGCAGGAAGGGCGCAAAAAACAAGGAAAAGCGCGGTCGCGGCGCACTGACGCGGCGAAAATCACCGTTCAATGCCGTATCTTTACCGCATGAGGAAGCATATGCCGCATTTTCGCCATTTCCCCTTCCGCGCTCTGCTCACCGCCGCGCTGCTCTGCGTTCCGCTCTTGCTCTGCGTTCCGCTGTTGCTCCCGGCCCAGCAGCGATCCCTGGTTCGCGTGCTCGGTGCCGATCAGCTGGTGGGACGAAGTGAGGGCGACATGGAGATGCGCGAACTGATCGGCAACGTGCGCCTGCAGCAGGACAATGTGTTCATCACCTGCGACAGGGCCGTACAGAACATGACGCGCAACGTCGTCGAGCTGATCGGCAGCGTGGTCGTGCGCCAGGACACCCTGACGCTGAAAACCGACCGTGGTCATTACAACGGGGAAAACGGCGTGGCCTCCTCGCGACAGGGCATTTACATCAACGACGGCCATGTCACGCTCACCGCGCGTCGCGGAACGTACGCGACCGAAAGCAAGGTGGCGGAATTCCTCAGCGACGTCACCATCGACGACACCGCGGCCACCATCACGTCCCGCCGCATGCACTACCTGCGTGACAGTGCGCTGGTCATCGCCTGGGACTCGGTGCACATCCGTTTCAAGGGCGAAAACGTGCGCATCGTCGCAGACAGCGTGCGCCATTACCCGGACGACCAGGTGTCGGAGTTCTTCCACGACCCGGTGCTCTGGCAGATCGACACCACCTTCGTCCGTCGCACCGTGCGCGGAGAGATCGACTCGCTGGCACTGGACACGCTCAATATCGCCGCCGATTACATGAAAGCGCTGCGCGACACCTCGAACGTCTTCCTGACGCGGGGCAATGTCCGCATCGTCCGCGCTGAACTCGCCGCACGCGCCGCGACGGCGCTGTTTCTCCGCTCCGACAGCCTCATCCACCTCACCGGGGATCCCGTGCTCTGGTACGGGGAAAACCAGATCACCGGCGACTCCATCACCGCCCTGCTGGCGGACAATAAGCTGCGGCAGCTCGACGTGGAGGGCAACGCCTTTTCCATCTCACGCAGCAAGCCTGCGGAAGCCGACACGCTCTATCCCCCCGACCGCTTCGATCAGACCAGCGGCAAGCGCATCCGCATGCTTTTCGCGGACAGCAAGCCCGAGCGCATCCGCGTCGAACAGACGGCCATCAGCCTCTACTATCTCTATGAGGAGGGCGCGCTCAACGGCGTACGCAGGGAGAGCAGCGACCTGATCATCATTTCCTTCGACGATGGCACGGTCAACGAAATACGCAGCATCAAGGGTGTCGAAGGAACGTATTACCCTGAGAAATACGTCAACGGGAAGGAAAGCAGCTACAATCTCGACGGCTTCACATGGATCGATGAGCGTCCGCTCATGCTTCCGCCGCCGTGAGGCCGCGGCTCCCGTTTGAAACAACGGACATCGTTCTCCGTACATCATGTACAGATCCCCATCGATAACAGGGACATCAAGGAGAATACCATGGAAAAGAGACTTTATCGCAACACGCACAATAAAATGGTCGGCGGCGTCTGCAGCGGACTCGCGGATTACTTCAACATCGATCCCGTGCTGGTCCGACTGCTGTTCGTCATTCTGACACTGCATCAGGGTCTCGGCGTCCTCGCCTACATCATACTCTGGATCGTCGTGCCTGCCCGTTTCGAGCCCGCAGCGGCGGCGGAAGGCGCGGGCGCAGCCACGGCGGTACCGGATGAGATGATGCCCGGAAGGGACACCGCATCCACTCCACAGGCGACGGCCGGCAAAGGCAGCCTGTACGGCGGCATCGTACTGATCGTGATCGGCATGCTTTTCCTGCTCGATAATTTTATTCCCGGCTTCGGTTTCGAAGACTTCTGGCCCCTGCTGCTGATCGCCGTCGGCGGTGGCATGCTCTGGAACTCCTGGCCACAACGCAACGAGGATGAGGAGGTACTGTCATGAAATCCGGACGCATTTTCTGGGGAACGCTCTTTGTGATCATCGGCGTTCTCGGCATTCTGCACAACTATTTTTCCCTGACCCTTTCCTGGGAAGCACTCTGGAAACTCTGGCCGCTGCTCCTGGTCTTTCTCGGCATCAGCGCATTTCTGAAGGATTCGAAATCGAAATGGATCGTGGTGGGCGGCATCGGCCTGCTGACCGGTGTCGTCCTCTTCTCCTCCGTGCAGAAAGGCTGCAGCAGCGTCGACCGCATCATTGACCATCACGAGCACATCGACTACAGCGACATCAGCGAGCAGACGCTGACCGCGGCCATGGACAGCGCCGCCGCACGGGCGTCCTTCCACTTCGAAGGCGGCGCAGGCCGCTTCGAATTCCGCGACACTACCAGCGCCTTCGTGCATGCGAAAATCCGCTCGAGCATCACGACCTACTCCCTCGACCGCAGCGATTACGATGGCAGTCCGCATTTCCACCTGCAAATGGACGACGCCTCGGTGAGCTGGGAAGGCGAGGGCATGAAAAACCGCGTGTACATGTACCTGAATCCGCGTCCCGCATGGGATCTGCGCATCGAGGGCGGCGCCGCCTCGATGGATTTCGACCTTCGGCCCTACGACGTGCGCACGCTGAATCTCGATGCCGGAGCGGCATCGATCGACATCCG
>JAVVFP010000304.1:0-4334 GCA_032250495.1 Bacteroidota bacterium
AGCGGATTGTTCGGGAAGGTCTGGCAGGGACGCGTGCAGATGTCCAGATCGAAATGCTGCCGCATGGTGACGATGGGACTGTAGTACACGAAGCCCTTGTCCCGCAGCTCCGGCTTCAGCTCCGATGCGGCCTTGTCCTTCGGCTTCGAGGTAATGGCGCCGAAGAGGCCGATTTTGTGCTCGGCCAGCAGGTCGACGGTGCGCTGCGGCAGGGGATTGCCCTCGTTGCACCAGAAATCCCAGCCGATGTCGCCGTTGACGTATTCCGCTTCGAATCCCGCGGCCTCGAGCACGCGTATCGCCTCGGGGAGAACCACTTTTCCGATGCCGTCGCCGGGCATCGCCACAATCGTACGTTTCATACGGACTTCCTCAATCTTATGAACAGTGATGGATGCGCAGGACACTGCCGCACGTCCGAACAATGCGCTCCGGCGGCAGAAGCAAATTAATGAAATCCGGAATGATGACCGCGAAAAATCGGTACGGGCGTCGCCGATTTCTCCCGTGCCGCGGAATGTGCGTGCACCGTCCCTGGAAAAATGGTCAGGCGCCCAGATCCAGGATGGAAGGCAGTTCGCCGATGCCCGCGACGACGTAGCGCGGATCGTATCCCGCGGGCGCCTCCGCCCCGGCGGGATTCACCCAGCAAAAATCCATGCCGGCGTTGCGCGCGGCGGGCATGTCGCTGGTCGTGCTGTCGCCGACGAGCAGAACCTCCTCCCCGCTCAGTCCGTGCTTCTCCATCGCGGGAGTGAAGATGGCGGGATCGGGCTTGGCCACGCCGAGTTCCTCGGATATGAGG
Organism: Bacteroidota bacterium; assembly: GCA_032250495.1. Lineage (GTDB taxonomy): Bacteria > Bacteroidota > Ignavibacteria > SZUA-365 > SZUA-365 > BM516. The sequence continues at coordinate 806 of JAVVFP010000304.1, forward strand.
ATGTCGTCAAAATGCCGCGTCACCGGTGCGGCGGCGAAGCGGCGGCGCTGCACCGTCGTCAGTCCGTTGGTCACCAGCACGAGGATGTATTTTCCCGCTGCCCACGCGACGACCTCCTCCGCCCCTGCGAGCAGCTGCGTCTGCTCCGAAAGTCGGTCGAGATAGTGATATCCCATGTCGGCGGCGGCGGCGGTGTCGCAGCCCATATCGTCGAGCAGCAGGCGGAAACGTTCGACTTTCAGCGCATCCTGCGTGATGCGCCCTTCCTCGAGCGCACGCCAGACGGCGGCGTTGTGCACGCGGTAGCGCTCCCGCGCCTCCGCCGCGCGCTGGCCGAGTCCGTAGGCCTCCGCCGTGAGCGCAAAAGCCGCCGCTTCCCCGGCATGATAGTCGAATATGGTGTCGTCGGCGTCGAAGAAAATCGCCCGGTAGCGGCCGTCCCTCATGCGTTCCCCCGCATCCACGGCAGACGGTCCAGGTCCAGGTTGCCGCCGGAGAAAATGATGCCCACGCGCGCGCCGCGCACGTCGACCGCGCCCTCGAGCACGGCGGCCAGTGGCACGGCGGCGGAGGGCTCGATGACGATGTTCATGCGTTCCCAGACCAGGCGCATCGCGCGTATGATGGCCGCATCGTCGACGGTGACGATGTCCCGCACATGCGCGCGTATCACCGCGAAGGTTTTTTCCCCGAGCGAGGTCAGCAGTCCATCTGCCACGGTGCGCGGCTGCAGCGAGGGAATGATGTGTCCCGCGCGGAAGGAACGCGCCGCATCGTCCGCCCCCGCCGGTTCGGCCGCGATCACCGCGGTGCCGGGAGAATAATAGCGCGCCGCGAGCGCCGTTCCGCTCAGCAGTCCCCCGCCCCCGACCGGTGCGAGGATAATGTCGAGATCCGGCACCTCCTCGATCAGCTCCTTCCCCGCTGTCGCCTGTCCGGCGATGATGCGCCAGTCGTTGTAGGGATGGACGAAGGCGGCGCCCGTGCGTTCGATCACCCCGGCCAGCGTGCTCTCGCGGGCTTCGAGCGTGGGTTCGCAAAACGTGATTTCAGCCCCATAATCGCGCACGGCCCGCTGTTTGACCGCGGGCGCGTTTTCGGGCATGACGATATGCGCCGGAATTCCCCGCAGCCTTGCGGCCAGCGCCAGCGCCTGCGCGTGATTGCCGGAGGAATGCGTGGCGACACCGCGGGCGGCTTCCTCCGCGCCGAGGGAGAGCACGGCATTGGAGGCGCCGCGGAACTTGAAGGCGCCCACGCGCTGCAGGTTTTCACATTTGACGAAAAGCTCGGCCCCGCTCATCGCCGAGAGCGTGCGCGAGGTCAGCACAGGTGTGCGATGCGCCACGCCGCGGATGCGCGCGGCCGCCTGTTCAATGTCCTGTCGTGTCGGTATGCTGTCCATAATCCGGGTTGCTATTGGGGACGTAATACCGGAAGTTACTGGAATGGGAATCTTGGAAAAAATAATCGACGCCAGGGGCACCCGTGTTCCGTCGCCGTTGTTGATATCAGAGTGAACAAAGGAGATCAATCGACCATGACCATAGGAATCATCGGAACAGGCAATGTCGGCGCCACACTGGGCAGACGATGGGCGCATGCGGGATATCGCGTGCTGTTCGGTGTGCGTGACCCGAATACCGAGAAAGTACAGCGCCTGCTGCAGGACGCAGGTCCCAACGCCGGTACCGAACGCATCGACGAACTGCCCCGCGACACATCCGTTCTCGTGCTGGCCACGCCGTATTCCGCCCTGCGCGCCATCATCGAGCAGATGGGCAAACTGCGCAGCAACATCCTCGTCGACTGCACGAATCCCATCGCGCCCGGACTGCGCCTGGCGGTGGGACATTCCAGCTCCGGCGCCGAACAGCTCGCGCGCTGGGTGGAGAACACTTCCGTGGTGAAGGCCTTCAACACCATGGGCTGGGAGACCATGGATAATCCCTCCTTCGACGGAGGAAATGCCACGATGTTTCTCTGCGGCAACGATAAAAAAGCCAATCAGACGGTTGCGAAAATGGCAGAGGACATCGGCTTCGACGCGGTGATCACCGGTCCCCTGCAGCACGCGCGCTATCTCGAACCGATGGCCATGTTGTGGATAGAAATGGCGATGAAGGAGGGTCATGGACGCGACATGGCTTTCCACCTGCTGCGCCGCAACACGGGCGGCGACGGGGACTGAGTCGCAGCCGGTGATATGTGCTACGCGGCGGGAATGAAATCCCGTTCCAGCACGTAGCCATGCGATTCGAGCCAGTCGCGAATTTCCTTTCGCGCGCTGCGGCTTCCCACGAATGGAATAATGAAGCCCTCCCCGGGCGGAGGCAGATCCTGCGGTCCGACGACGGGCGCACCACTGACGGTGTGCCCGATTTTCTTTTCATCGATATCCACCCACATACGCACGCGCGCGCCGCAGGACTCGAAATGCTGCGCGCGCTTGCGTGTCGTACGTCCTGCGCCCCAGATGATGATCTGCGGCCAGTCCCGCACATGCAGCGCGCACCAGCGTGCGAGGTACTCCGCCTTCATCGCGTAGAACGCATCGATGGTGTAGCGCGGATGGTTGCGTGACAGGCGCTCGGGGGGATCGTTCCAGAGCAGCACCTCCTCGGAAATGGACGCGAACTGCACGCCCGCCTCCATCCAGCGCAGCCAGAGCTCATAGTCCTCGGGGAACATGCCGTCGCGGTAGCCCCCGTGCCTGCGTGCGCATTCCGCGCGGAACATCACCGCGGGATGCGCCAGAGGGGATTCGACGAAGCGCTGCGTGGAAAAATCCGCGGGATCGCGCAGCGTGTTGATCCAGTCCACGTACGCCGCATACCCCTTCGCCGTCCTGCGACTGCCACCGAAACGCACACGTCCGCTGACCACGCCGATGCCCGCGTGACGGTCGAGAAAGCGGCGCTGCCGTACGAGCCGATGCGGGAGCGCCCGGTCGTCAGCGTCCATGCGCGCGATATACACCCCGCCTGCCACTTCCCGTCCCTCCTCGAGCGCCGCGGCGATGCCGCGATGCGGCCGCTGCAGGACGCGCAGGACGGTCATTTCCCCGCGCAGCGCTTCGAGCACCTGCGCCGTCCCATCTGTGCTCCCATCGTCGACGACAATGATTTCCACGTCATCGACGACGGACGTACCGAGACTGCGCAGGGCGTCACCGACAGTGGCGGCGGCGTTGCGGACGGGGAGTATGACGCTGATGGGTGTCGGCATGGCGGCGATCACGCGAGAAGGAGGAGGGCGACGGCGGCGAGCAGCAGTGCGACGACGTTGCGCGCGGGAAGGATTTCCTTCCAGAGCAGCACGCCGGTCAGCGACGACAGCACGATGATGCCGATACCGTTGGCGGGATAGACCACGATGCCGGGCAGTTCGCCGAGTGCACGGATGAAAAAGTACGTCGAGTAGAGGTTCAGCAGTCCCAGCGCAACGCCGAGTCCGACGACGGACGCAGAAAACCGCTCCCGCCGCAGCAACGCCGCCGTCACCGTAATCGCGAGGGCCGTCCCGAACA
>JAVVFP010000305.1:0-4332 GCA_032250495.1 Bacteroidota bacterium
GGTGGCACATGCCGTCGAGGACCTCGGCGGGGGCGTTGGCCTTGAGCCCGGTGAAGAGGGCGCTTCGCTCGGCGATGTTCATCGCCGGCAGCATGAAGGCCATGAACTCGGCGAGGCGCGGCGGCGCGATCCCCTGCTCCGATACCGCGCCTGGCTGCTGGCTGCCGGACATTGCAGCGAAGACGAACTCGGCGCGATCGAGCGCGCGAACCTTTCGCAGCTCGACGAGGAAGCCGCGCGCGCGGAGGCCGCACCGGATCCGGATCCCGCCACGGCGCTGCACGGCGTGTTCGCCGACGATACGCATGTCTGTCCCCTGAGCAACGCGGAGTTCAGCCGGCAGATGCAAAAAATCGCGGAAGCGACGGAGCCCGTCTCGCTGCGTGACGCCATCAACCGCACACTCCTCGAAGAATTCCGGCGTAACCCGCACACCTTTCTCTGGGGACAGGACGTGGCCTCACGCGACAAGGGCGGGGTCTTCAATGTCACGAAAGGCATGCTGCAGGAATTCGGGGCCGGACGCGTCTTCAACGCTCCCATCGCGGAGGATTTCATCCTCGGGACCGCGAACGGCTTCTGCCGTTACCGCGACGACATCTGGGTCGTCGTCGAGGGGGCGGAATTCGCCGACTATTTCTGGCCGGCCATGGAGCAGCTTGTCAATACCGCCCACGAGCACTGGCGCAGCAACGGGCAGTTCGCACCGAACATCATCGTCCGCCTCGCCTCCGGCGGCTATATACAGGGAGGCATCTACCACTCGCAGAGCATCGAGGGCGTCCTCGCCAATATTCCCGGTCTGCGCATCGTCATGCCGGCGTTCGCCGAGGACGCCGCCGGCCTGCTGCGCTGCGCCTTCCGCACGCGCGGCATCACCATCTATCTCGAACCGAAATATCTCTACAATCACCCCCGGGCCAGGACGGGGTTTCCCACGCCCGAACTCTGCGTGCCCATCGGACGCGGTCGCGTGCGACGCGAAGGAACGGCGCTGAGCATCGTCACCTACGGCAATACCGTGCACCATGCACTGCAGGCGGCCGAAGCCCTCGCCGGAGAAGGCGTCGAAGTCGAGGTGCTCGACCTGCGGAGCATTCTCCCGTTCGACCATGACGCCGTCGCCGCGACGGTACGCAAAACCGGGAAAGCGCTGGTGCTGCACGAAGCGAATCTCACCGGCGGATTCGGCGGAGAAATCGCCGCGTGGATCGGGGAACACTGCTTCGAGTATCTCGACGCTCCCGTGCGTCGCTGCGCTTCGCTCGACGCCCCGGTCGGCTTCGCGAAGGCACTTGAGGACGCCATTCTCGTCGATGTGGAGAACGTCCGCTCCGCCGCGCGCGCCCTCGCACAGTATTGATTTCCACGTCCCTCACCCACCAACAGCAAGGACAGGGGTATGATTCGCCTGACGTTTCACGGAGCCGCACGGAATGTCACCGGTTCCAGCCATCTTCTCGAAGTCAACGGGAAAAAAGTCCTCCTCGACTGCGGCCTCTTCCAGGGACGCCGCGCGGAGGCCTGGGAACAGAACAGCCACTTTCCCTTCGACCCCGCGTCGATTGACGCACTCGTACTCTCCCACGCACATATCGACCACAGCGGAAAAATTCCGATGCTGTACCGGCATGGTTTTCGCGGACCGGTGTACTGCACGGCCGCCACGCGCGACCTCGCCAACATCATGCTGCTCGACAGCGCCTTCCTGCAGGAGAAGGACGCGGAATTCGTCAACAAGCTGCATGCGCGGAAAGGAGGCGACCCGATAGAGCCGCTCTATGACATGGACGACGTCATCGATGTGCTCGGATATTTCACCACCGTCGGCTACCGGCGGAAAACCACCGTGCTTCCCGGCTTCGATGTCACCTTCTTCGACGCGGGACATATTCTCGGATCCGCGGTCAGCCTGATAGAAATTCGTGACGGCGACCGCGATGTTTCGATCTGCTATACCGGCGACCTCGGCCGCTACGACAGGCCCATTCTTCGCGACCCCGAGCATGTGGGCGATGTCGACTACCTCATCAGTGAGAGCACCTACGGCGGACGTGAACACCTGGGAAGCGAAATCATTCTCGACCGTCTCGAGGACGTCATCAAGCGCACCGTCGCGCGCGGCGGAAGGGTCATCGTTCCCGCATTCTCCGTCGGCAGGACACAGGAACTGGTGTATCATCTGCATGAACTGCGTGAAAGCGGTCGCCTGCCCGACATCCCCGTCTTCGTCGACAGTCCCCTCAGCGTCAACGCCACGCAGATATTCCGCCTGCACCCCGAATGCATGGACAGCGAAGCCCGCCGCGCCATCCTCACACATCAGAATCCGTTCAGCTTCGAGAACCTGCGCTACATCATGCATGTCAACGAAAGCAAGGCGCTGAACGGCCGCAACGAACCGCTGATGATCATCTCCAGCTCGGGCATGTGCGAAGGCGGACGCATCCTGCATCACCTCCGCAACAATATCGAGGACGAACGCAATACCATACTGATCACCGGCTACAGCGCCGAACACACGCTCGGACGCAAGATCGTCGAGCGCATGCCCGTGGTGCGCATCTTCGGCGAGGAATTCCACCTCAAGGCCGAGGTATTCGTTCTCAACAGCCTGAGTGCGCATGCCGACCGGAATGAACTGCTGGCCTACCACCGGCGCTTCGATCCCGCACGACTCGCCATGAGCTTTCTCGTGCACGGCGACCTCGACCAGGCGCAGAAACTGGGACTTTCGATGGAGGACGAGCTCGGCCTCGACAATGTTCATGTCCCCGCGCCGGACGACAGTTTTACCCTCTGAGGCGATGGAAACAGCTTCGCGCACACCGCCCCGCATTGCGGGGCGGCCCTGTTTCATGCAAAAAAAAATGGCAGGTGATCTCGCGAACCTGCCACTACTGATTGACGGTGGGATGGATGAGGTAGGATGTTTTCTCCCTAGTCTTTAGCCTACAGTAAATACGGCATGTGTCCGAAAATGTTGCACTGAGGATATGGGGATTTATTTTTCCCCATCTGCCGTGCGCGCGGTGACGAGATGAATATTCCCACTGGAAATGATTTGCGCGTTTCATAAGTTATGAGATTATGGCAACGCGTTATGATATCGTGGTGGTCGGCGGCGGACACGCCGGCATCGAAGCAGCTGCAGCCGCGGCCCGTATGGGCGGCAGCGTGGCGCTGGTCACCATGGATCCGGCGGCGACGGGACGCATGTCCTGCAATCCCGCGATCGGCGGCACGGCGAAGGGCCATCTCGTGCGCGAGATCGACGCGCTTGGCGGACTGATGGGACACATCGCCGACGCGAGCGCGATTCAGTACAAAATGCTGAATCGTTCCAAGGGGCCCGCCGTGTGGTCGCCGCGCAGCCAGAACGACAGGGAACAGTACAGCGTCGCCGCAATCCGCATGATCGCGGACATTTCCGGACTCGACGTCATCGAGGGATCGGTTGCGCTGCTGCATCTCGAAGGTGACCGTGTCCGGGGCGTGACGACGACGGGCGGCATGGAAATTGAATGCGGCGCGCTCATTGTCTGTGCCGGCACCTTCCTCAACGCGGCGATGTATACCGGCCTCGAAAAATCCTCCGGGGGACGGTACGGCGAGCAGCCCGCCACGGGCATAACGGAAACGCTGCTCCGCCATGGCTTCGAGACAGGCCGGCTCAAGACCGGGACCCCGCCGCGTCTCGCCCTGCACAGCATCGATCTGTCACAGACGACGCTGGCACCCGGCGACGAGGAACCGCAGCCGTTCTCCTACCAGTCCCCGGCACCGGATTTCGTCCAGGTACCCTGCTACACCACGCGGACACATGAAGGGACGCACGCAATCATGCGCGAGGGCTTCGAGCAGTCCCCGATGTTCACCGGCCGCATCCGCGCCGCGGGTCCCCGCTACTGTCCGAGCATTGAAGACAAAATCGTGCGCTTCGCCGATAAGGACGGGCACCACCTCTTTCTCGAACCCGAGGGACGGAACTCCGACGTCGTGTACGTGAACGGTTTCTCCTCCAGTCTGCCGGCGGATATTCAGCTGCGGGCACTGCGCAGCGTACCCGGCCTGCAGGAAGCGGAGATGCTGCGTCCGGGATACGCGGTGGAATACGACTTCTTCCCGCCCCATCAACTGAAGCTGACACTCGAGACCCGGGCCATCGCGGGACTTTTCCTCGCGGGACAGGTGAACGGGACCTCGGGCTATGAAGAGGCCGCGGCCCAGGGCCTGATCGCCGGCATCAATGCGGCACGTTCGCTGCGCGGCGAAACACCCTTCGTCCTCCGGCGCGACGAGGCCTATATCGGCGTACTCATCGACGACCTC
>JAVVFP010000306.1:0-4312 GCA_032250495.1 Bacteroidota bacterium
ATACCGGACACCGTGTTCATCGCCCTGGGTGTCATCCCGCTCCTCCTCGCCGTCTACAACATGTGGCGCAACCCCCGTACCCCCCAGCCCGGCACGGGACACGAGGAAATCGGCGGCCTCACCTTCGAGGATGTCCTCCGTGAAGAGATTCCGCAGATTGAAGAGGATTACTCAGAGGTTTAACCACGGATTTCGCGGATTACGCGGAGAAAGGAAAAGGCGGCCAAACACCGCCTTTTTCTTTTACATCTCTGTGTAATCCGTGGAATCTGTGGTAAAGCATCCGCGTAATCCTCTTCAATCCCTGGAATCACCGGCTGAGTGACGGAACAGCAATCCCGCGACGGCGAAGAGAGCGGCGAAGAGTGCGTTCAGCATGAACACCCCCGCGATACCGGGCGGGTCGGCCAGGGAGGGCCTCCAGATGATCATTGCGATTACGGGGACCAACAGTTGGAAAACCGCCATGGCGAACAAAGTACGCGCCATTCCCCGTGGACGAAGGCGTGCGATCCCCACGCCGACGAGGCCGATGAGAATCACACCGATGTACAGCGCGTTGGCCGGATTGTCCTCTGAGCCAATGATTCCGACGGCGAGGTTGATCCAAATAAGCAGGAGACCGGTCACCACCGCGACACCGACCGCCGCGTGATAGGTGCGGCTGTCCGACACCTGCGATATCAGCACGTACGCGAGTCCGGTACCGATGAGAAGCATGCCCATGACAATGAAATCCGCCGGACTCCAGTTCACCTCCCCGGTGAATTGCATGGCCACGAGAGGAATCATCAGGATGGAAACCGTCGCGATCGCGACGTACGCCATTTTCCTGCGGATGCTGCGCCGGAGGCGTAGAATGGTTTTTCTTTCGAGCGCATCCGGCGGCTGAGTTGCGGATGATGATCCGGTGATGTCCGGCGCACCCGCTCGGATGATACGGGCGATCTCCGGATCATGCTGCGCGTGCGCTTCCACAAGCGCTCGGGTTTCGGCGCTCGCCTCCCCGCCGATATACGACGGCAGCAGATCGAGAATGATATTGCGATGTACAGTTTCCATGACGTTCTCCATGTTTTCAGATCTGCGTCCGTTCGCGCCGTGCCCGCCATTCCGCCAGTTTCAGCCGAAGCCGATGCACCTTTACCTTCGCAGATGCCAGTGAAATATCGAGCGCGTCGGCGATTTCCTCGTATGACAGGCCCTCGGATCGCAGCAGCAGCGCCGTGCGGTCATCTTCGGGGAAGCGCTGAAGATGCGACCGCAGGGCGTCGAGCTCCGCCCTGTCCCCGGCCACCTGCTCCGGCAGCGCCGCCGTGTCGACGAGTTCCGGCGGAAAATCCGTCCTCCGTTTGCTGCGGCGCAGTGATTCCAGGTACAGGTTGCGCGCGATGGTCAGCAGGTAGCCCTTGATCGTGGCCGAAATCAGCGGTGTCTTCCCGGTCAGCACCCGCACGAAGGTCTCGGCGGTAATATCCTCCGCGTCCGCCGCGTCGCCGCACAGGTACAGTGCGAAGCGGTAAATGTCATCGGCGTAACGGGAATAGAGCTGCTGAAAATCTGTCATACGTGCATATACTATGGATTCCCCCCTCAAAAAGTTACAATGAGGATTCCTCGGAGGGTAAGGATTTCTCAGATGTGGCACCACAGATTCCACGGATTACGCGGAGAAAGGAAAAGGCGGCCAAACACCGCCTTTTTCTTTCACATCTCTGTGTAATCTGCGAAATCTGTGGTAAAACGTCCGCGTAATCCTCTTCAATCCGCGAAATCACTTCTTCGGGCGGTACATGTGCGTCGAGTGCCCGAAGTAGGCGTCGGCGGCTTCCATGATCGTCTCGGAGAGCGTGGGATGCGGGTGGATGGAGGCGGCGACATCTTTGACGCGCGCGGCCATTTCGATGGCGAGCACGCCTTCGGCGATGAGTTCACCTGCGCCGGGACCGGCGATGCCGACGCCCAGGATGCGCTCGGTTTCGGGATCGACGATGAGCTTGGTGACGCCGTCCGAACGGCCGAGCGTGGTGGCGCGGCCGGAGGCGGCCCAGGGAAAACGTGCGACTTCGACCTTGCGCTTCTGCTCGCGTGCTTCGGTTTCGGTAATACCCGCCCACGCGATTTCGGGATCGGTGAAAACGACGGCGGGAATTGCGTAGGGTTCGAAGACGCTTTTCTTACCTGCGACGACCTCGACCGCGACCCGTGCTTCATGCGAGGCCTTATGCGCGAGCATGGGATCACCGGTGATGTCACCGATGGCGAAAATGTTCTGCTCGGCGGTACGGCGTTGCGGATCGACGCTGACAAAACCACGGTCGTCGACGGCCACACGGGTGTTCTCCAGTCCGAATCCCTCGGTGTTCGGCTTGCGTCCCACCGAGATCAACACGCGGTCGAATATGGCCGCCTGCTCGCCGTCGCTGTTCTCGAAGGTCACCTTGATACCGTTCTTCTGCTCCTTCATTCCCGTGACTTTTGTGTTGAGCATGATGGATTCGAACTGCGCATCGAGACGCTTTTTCAGGTGATTCACCATGTCGCGATCGGCGCCGGGCAGGAGTCCGCCGGTCATTTCCACGACGGTCACGCGTGAACCCAGCGCGGCGTACACCGTGCCGAGTTCCAGTCCGATATATCCGCCGCCGATGACGAGAAATTTTCCTGGAATATCGGGAAAGTCCAGCGCAGCGCTGCTGTCCATGATGCGGTCGCTGTCCTCGGGCAGACCCGGTATGGTCGCCGGACGAGAGCCGGTCGCGAGTATTGCGTTCTTGAACTTCAGCACGCTCTCTTCGCCGCCGTGTTCGTCGATGTGCAGCGTGCTGCTGTCGGTGAAGCGCGCGAAACCGCGGATATAGGTGATCTTGCGGGCCTTCGAAAGCTGGCCGAGTCCCCCGGTGAGCTTGCCGACGACGTCGTTTTTGAAGGACCGCAGCTTATCGATGTCGATCTTCGCTTCCCCGAAGCTGACGCCCCACTGCTTCGCCTCTTTCGCCTCGTTGATGAGTTTCGCCACGTGCAGCAGGGCCTTGGAGGGAATGCAGCCGCGGTAGAGGCAGACGCCACCGGGATTTTCCTCCGTGTCGACAAGCGTGACCTCGAGTCCGAGATCGGCGGCATAGAAGGCCGCGGCATACCCGCCGGGTCCCCCTCCGATGACGACGAGGTCGGTGTTTTTTGAATCAGACATGTATGTACTCCGCTAGAATATTCGTTCTCGTTATCCTTCCAGTGCCATCAGCAGCGGCTCTTCCATGGCCTCGGCGACCCAGCGCAGGAAGCGGGCAGCGTCGGCTCCGTCGATGATGCGATGATCGTAGGTAAGGGAAAGCGGCAGCATCATGCGGGGCTGGAACTCCCCGTCCTTCCACACCGGCTCGACCGTTCCGCGGGAAAGACCGAGTATGGCCACTTCCGGCGAATTGATGATCGGCGTGAAGGACGTCCCGCCGATTCCGCCGAGATTGGTGATGGTGAAGGATGCGCCCTGCATTTCGTCGGGTTTGATCTTCTTTGTACGCGCCTTCTCAGCGAGTTCCTGCAGCTCCACGGATATTTCGAGAATGTTCTTTTTATCCACGTCACGAATGACAGGCACCAGCAGTCCACGGTCCGTATCCACGGCCACACCGAGGTGACAGTACTTCTTGTAGATGATGCGGCTGCGCTCCATGTCGATGCTCGCGTTGAATTGCGGGAATTTCCTGAGCGCCGCGGCAGCGACCTTCAGGGCGATGGCCGTGACCGTGAGCTTGGTCCCCGCTTTCTCCGCACGCTTCGTCCAGCTTTTGCGCAGCTCTTCCAGATGTGTGACATCCGCCCTGTCATTCTGGGTGACAACGGGAATCGACCAGCTGATCTCCATCTGCTCGGCCGTGCGCCGGCGGACCTTGCTCATTTCCTCGACCTCTATTTCGCCGAAGGCAGAGAAGTCCGGCAGTTTTGGCCGCGCGGGCGTCCCCGTGGCGGACGTGCCACCTCCCCGCTGGATGATGGATTTCGCGTAGGCCTTGACGTCCGCGTCCGAGATGCGTCCCCCCGGTCCGCTGCCCTGCACTTCCGTAATGTCAACGCCCAGTTCACGGGCGAACATGCGCACCGACGGCGCTGCGGGAACCGGCGTTCCTGCAGAAGGTCCCGGCGCGGCGCGCAATGGCGCCGAAGCGGCGGGTGCTTCCGTCTTTGTTTCCGCTGCGGGAGAAGAAGCTTTCCCGGTGCTGTCATCTTCCGCATCGGCGTCATCTTCCGCATCGGCATCGTCTTCCGCATCGGCGTCGTCTTCCGCATCGGCGTCGTCTTCCGCATCCGC
>JAVVFP010000307.1:0-4303 GCA_032250495.1 Bacteroidota bacterium
AGGTCACGAAGCGCTGCTGCGTTCCACGCCAGGTTCCGATCGCGAGTCCGAGGAAAACCATGGCCGTGAGCAGCTGCGTGACGGCGAACTGCTCGATGTAGGGGCCGAAACCGAGGAACATGATCACCAGGTAGGGCATGGTCGTGTTGAAAAAGGCGGTGACGATTTCCAGGTTGCTGTTGCCGCTGTGACGGGACAGCCGCAGGTTGGCGATGCCGAAGAGCAGGATGCCGAAGAGCAGGAAGAGCAGGTTGGCGAAAGGCTCGGCGACCACCTCGGGTTCGCCGCCGAAGAGGGGATTGTTGATGCTCCAGAGAAAGTGTGCGATCACGGCATAGAAGATGCCCGGCGAGAGCAGTCCCATCCACTTTCGCGCGGTGGCGAGCACGACGGTGAAAATGGACATGACGGCGATGCCGGTGAGCAGCAGCCAGCTGTCGGGTATGGTCAGTACCGTCGCGTAGCCCATCGCGAGGCTCATCGACGTGAGATACACCGATGCGCTGCGCAGGCTGAGAGCGGTATTGACCGTGACGATGAGCAGCAGCAGCAGGACTTCGACGGCGAGACTGCCGATCAGGGGTTCGGGACTGAAGAAGTGCAGTCGCAGCGCCGCGAAATAGAGCAGCAGCATGCCGCCGCCGACCAGCGCGCGTGAGAACTGCGGGAGGGATTTCCTCCATATCATGGACATGCCGAGTATGGCACCGGAGAAGAGGAAGCCCATGGTGTTCGCGATGGCATTGGGCAGCACCTCGAGCGGGAGCGTGAGAAAGAAGACGAGTCCGATGGTCAGTATCACCACGCCGATGCGCGGCAGCCAGACGCGCCCGATACGGTACTCGAGTCCGTCGGTCTCGCTGCGTTCGGGCGGCGCTTCCGGCGCCTCCTCCTCTATCATGTTTTCAAAAGCGGCGCGCTGCTCCTCGGGGAGCGTCTGCACCGCGCGTTCGATGCGTCTGAGCCGGGCGTCGAGCTGCTCGATGGTTTCGAGCATGCGATCGTCCATGTGTACGTGGTCGTCACTCATTGCAGTACCTCTTTATGTAAATCATCCGGTAGTGACAGCTTCCGGTATGCGTCAGGAGACCGTGTGATCTCCCTGCGTGTCGCGCTCTTTTTTCTGCCGACGCTCGATGCGACGGATGTGGAGCGCGAGAAGGACGATGGTCAGCGTGATGAACAGGGTCGCGACGGCCAGTCCATGCCGCCGGTAATAGTATTCGTCATTCGCGTCCTCGGCGGCGACCAGGGCCTGCCGGGCGATGGCGAGTCCGGGATCGACGACTTCACGGAATTTCTCCAGTGAGAACGCATGTACGGCGGTGCGGGACTGTAGCCGCGCCTGCCGCGCATCACGCAGGGAGAAACGGATGTTGTCGATTTCCATGCCCTTCTGCTCGGCGGCGTCGAGCCGTTTCTCCGCGGTCGCCACGGTTTCCATCAGGCTGTCGAGCAGCATGCGCATCTGCATCGCCGCCCGGTACCCCTGCGGAGCGGTACTCTCGCTGTGGCAGTCCGCGCAGGGTGAACCGCTGTCGAGCGCCAGCAGCTCGAGCGTGGCCGGCTGCACGGCGTGGTTCCCGTGACAGGTTTCGCATTCGGGTTTGCCCATGCGCGCGAATTCCGTCGCGTGCCGGCTCTGCTGGAAAAGGTCCGCGTTGAGCGCGTGGCAGGTGCCGCAGACGTTGGATATCGAGGCCACGTTGGGCGGCGCGGCGCCGTGATTGCCGTGACAGTCGTTGCAGGAGGGGGCGCTCAGCTCCCGTCGGTCGAGCAGCGCCTTGCCGTGTACGCTGCTTCTGAATTCCGCCAGCTGCGTGGTCGGCAGATCGCTGCCCCGCATGTACTCCGGATCGCTGTGACATCGTCCGCAGGTCTCCGGTATGTTCAACGCATTGACGCTGGAGGTGCTTTCCGTTGCCGGACGGATGTCATGCGCGGTGTGGCAGTCCGCGCAGGTGGCCGTCTTGCTGTTGCCGCGCAGGTTCTGCGCACCGTGCACGCTGGTGCGGTACTTGGCGAGCTGGTCTGTCGGCAGTGAGGGATTGTAGCGCCGCATGTACGACGGATCGCTGTGGCAGGAGCTGCAGAGTTCGACCACGCGCAGCGGGGAGACCGGCGAGGCGGGATCCTCGGCGTGTCGAATGCCATGCGCACCGTGACAGTCGGTACACTGCAGCAGCAACTGCTTGCTCTCGCCCGCGTGACGGCTGTGCGCACTGCCGAGCAGTGTCGTGAGCTGACCGGTGGGACCTTCATAGCCGAAGTTGGCCATGCGTTCGGCGTCGTCATGGCATTTGCCGCAGGCGGTGGAAATATCCTGGCCGGAGGGCACGCCCTTGAAGCCGCGTGCGGGACTCATGCCCACCTCCATGTCGTCGGACGTTGCGTCGCCGCCGTGACAGGAAGCGCAGGTGAGTCCCGCCCGCCTGTGTACGCCTTTCGTGAAGGCGGTGGCGGCGGCATCATCCATCATCTCGTGGCAGGTCAAACACTCGTCCTGCTGCGCCGCCGCCGGCGGGGGAATGAGGAAAGCGCATGCGAGCACGAGCAGTGTCCGTATCGTGGTTGTTCTCATAGCATCACCCATCCGAGAATGGTGAAGAACAGGATGAAAATGATCACGCAGAGTCCTATCGCCGTGAACAGGCGTCCCCGCTGTCCCCGCTGGGACTTCCGGTCAAAGAAGGGAATGAATATCCACAGCGTCATCGCGCTGCCGAACAGCAGCACGCCGAACACCTCTCCGTCGAGGAAGAGCACATGTGCGGGAAGCAGCTTGAGCACCTGGAACATGAAGAGGAAATACCATTCCGGTACGATGCCCGCGGGAGCGGGCGCGAAGGCGTCGGCCTTGACACCGAGCTCCCAGGGGAAGAACACGGCGAGGACGGCGAGAATGTTCAGCACGATGAGCCAGAGAAGGACGTCGCGAAGGAAAAAGTTGGGGAAAAACGGCATGGTACGCTGCTCTCCCTCCTCCTCGTGTCCGATGGGCGTACTCATGCCCTGCTTCTGCACCATGATCAGGTGCAGACCCAGCAGTACGGTGAAAATGGCGGGGAAAAGCGCCACGTGGAAACCGAAAAATCGTGAGAGCGTGGCGCCGGAAACCTGTTCGCCGCCGCGCAGCAGCTCGATGACGAAGCCGCCGACGAAGGGCACGCTGCCCGCGATGTCGGTGCCGACCTTCGTGGCGAAGTACGCCAGCTCGTTCCAGGGCAGCAGGTAGCCGCTGAAGCCGAAGGCGAGGGTCAGGTAAAAGAGCAGCACGCCGCTGACCCAGGTGATTTCCCTCGGACGGCGGTAGGCCTTCGTCAGGTAGACGCTGAACATGTGCACGGCCGCGGCGAGTACCATCAGGTTGGCCGACCAGCTGTGTATCGAGCGCATCAACCAGCCGAACTGCACCTTGGTCATCAGGAAACGGATGCTCTCGAACGCCGTATCCTCTCCCGGACGGTAGTAGAAGAGCAGGAGTATGCCCGATACGACCTGTATGATGAAAAGAAACAGTGTCACACCGCCGAAATAATACCAGATCGAATGGCGGTGGGAAGGAACGGTCTTGTGCTTCGCGAAGGCCACGATTCCGTCGAGATCGATCCGGTCGTTCAGCCATCCGCGCATTCCCTGCATGCGTGTGTTCATGAATTGCTCCGGCAGATGATCAGACTTCGGTCACGTAAACTTCGCCGCCCTTCTGTATAACGTCGAACTCGTCGAGGGGACGAGGCGGGGGCCCTTCGATGTTTCTCCCGGACAGATCGTACTTGCCGTTGTGACAGGCGCACCAGATGATGCCGGCGTCCTCCCGGTACTGCACCGTGCAGTCCAGATGCGTGCAGGTCGCCGAAAACGCACGAAAACTGCCGTCCTCGTAACGGATCAGAATGCCCGGCCTGTTGCCGAAACGGAAGAGAGTCCCGCTCGCCGGCGCAAAATCGTCCACCGCGCCGACCTTCACGCTCGATACGGCGTCGCCGGTCACTTTCGGTGGCTTCAGATACGCGGCCACGGGATATACGACCGCGCCCAGCAATGCCGCGCTGCTCGCGCGCAACATCCATGAAAGCGTACGTCTCTTTGAAGGGGATACAGGATCGCTCATGTCCGTGCCTCCGGGGATTTTACCCAAATTTCAGAGATAATAGGTGCTGAATGTCCGATTATGCGGACGTAAAGAGTAGTGTTTTAAGCACTTATGAGCGAGGTAGGATTGTCTCCGCAAATAATAGGCATTTAAAAACGCGTTGTCAAGTTTTGCGACGAGGAATCCCCGGCTTTCTGTGCATTATCC
>JAVVFP010000308.1:0-4286 GCA_032250495.1 Bacteroidota bacterium
ATTTCCTCGGAGATGCGTCCGCTGCTCAACTACGTGTTTTTCGAGGAAAACTCTTCCGAACTGCCTGATCGCTACGAGAAGCTCGCGCTCGCGGAGACCGGGAGTTTTGCCATACGCGATCTCAAAAACCTGGATGTTCTCGACACCTATTATCATGTGCTCAATATCGTGGGCAGCCGCATGCAGCAGTTCCCGGAGGCGACACTTCAGCTCGTGGGAACAAACAGTGCCGAAGGTCTCGAGGCGGCGAACGACCAGCTCTCGCGGCAGCGTGCGGAGACTGTCCGTGACTACCTGCAGACCGCCTGGGGCATTGATCCGTCACGACTTTCCGTCGACGCGCGTGATCTGCCGGCGAAGCCCTCGAACGTGGATGAGCTCGACGGCATACGCGAGAACCGACGCGTGGAACTTTACAGCAGCGCACCGGAGATACTCGATCCCGTGATCATCGAGGACACCCTGCGTTCTGTCGATCCCCCGCTGATTCGTTTTCGTCCCGCGGTCACGAGTGACGCGGGTGTGCTGGACTGGGCGCTACGCGTGCGGCAGGGCAGGGCGGATCTGAAGGGTTTCCGCGGCAGGCTGGATCCGCCGGAAACGGTGGACTGGGATGTTCAGAGCGACAGGGAGAATATTCCGCGCTCGGACGAGGATCTGCGTTACGTGCTGACCGTGACCGATGCTGCGCAGCAGGTGGTTTCATCGGAGACCGGTACGCTGGCCGTCGAGCAGATCACGGTGCAGAAGAAGCGCCGCCAGCAGTTGGGCGACAGGATCATCGACCGGTACAACCTCATTCTCTTCGACTTCAATTCCGAGCAGCTCGGTCCCCGCAATGAGCGCATCATCGGCATGATCCGTCCCCGCATCGCGGACAACGCCACGGTCACCATCACCGGGTATACCGATCGCATCGGTGAAACGTCCGTCAACCAGCCGCTGTCCGAGGGACGCGCCCGCGCAGCAGCCCGTGCGCTCGGAGTGCCCCTTGACCGTGCGAGCGGACGAGGTGAAACGGACATGTACACCAACGAGCTGCCCGAGGGTCGTTTCTATTGCAGAACGGTCACCATACTCGTGGAGACGCCGGTGGAATGATGCAGAACGCATTCTTCTTTATCCCGGATATAAGCGGATTCACGTCCTTCGTTACACAAACCGAGCAGGTACACAGTCGGCACCTGATAGCGGAACTCCTCGAGCAGGTGATCGCCGCGGACACGCTTTCACTCACGCTGCAGGAGATCGAGGGGGACGCCATTTTCTTTCTGCGCACCGGTCCGACCCCCACGCGGGCGGAAGTGTTTGCGCAGGCCCGGCGCATGTTCCTGGCTTTTCACACGCATCTTCGTGTCATCGAACGGGACAATGTGTGCCAGTGCGGTGCCTGTCGCACGGTGAGCAACCTCACGCTCAAGTTCGTCGCACATTACGGGGAGCTGGAACAAGTACAAGTCGCGGGACGGAGCACCGTAAGCGGCGCGGACGTCATCCTGGTTCACCGCCTGCTGAAAAACGGTATCCCGGAGAGGGAATACCTGCTGCTCACGAAATCACTGTCTGCCGGGGACGAAATGCCGGGTGCCGATCCCCCTGCTGAGCACTGGCGTGAAAGCCTCGAGGAGGTGGAGCATTTTTCCGCGCAGTCCGTGCAGTGGATGTCCCTCTCCTCTCTGCATGAGGACATCCCGCCCGCGGAGATCCTGCCGCCGTACGAGCAGCCGGGAGGACGAGTGCACGTTCTGCACCGGCGTATCCGGGCACCACTGCTTCTCGTCCACGACCTGCTGACGGATCCGGAGAAAAAGAAGGAATACACGCCGGGACTCCGGGAGAGCAGGTCCGACTCTCCAATCAACCGTGTGCGCACGACACACACCTGCATTTTTGATGACTTCGAAGTCCATTTCGTCACCAGGGAAAGCCGGCGCGAAGGGAGTACGCTGATTTTCACGGAAAGCGCCGAAGCCAGTTTCGGCTTCTCACTGGTTTTCGATTACCGACTTAGAGGAGACGGGTCGGAGACGGAATTCAGGGTTCGCATCCTTCCGGGCACGGTCGACGGCCATGGCCAGGGAGGTCTACGGGGGCGTGTGCTGACACTGTTGAAACCGCTTCTATCCCGTTACACCGCGTGGACGAACCTGCGTCGTTTCAGCGCGTATTGTGAAAAGGTGGCCGCAGAGCGAAGCACGGACGCCTAGTAGAAAAGAAAGCGAAGTGAATCAAAGGGAGGGGTGAGGGGGAAGAGAGAGATATTTTTCTCACAGGGGGCGACGAGACGCATATTCTGTCCAACAACTCCGACGAAGTTGATCGGAGGGGCTTTACTGTCAGAGCGCTGCATAAGGATTTCGAGATCTCTTCCACTGCAGCGCATCGAGACCACATGTGTCTTCGTCGGTATCTGCAGGGTATTGCCGACTGCAAGAACATCGGCCTGTGCATTTGAGAGGATGAAGGAATCCCCGGGTGCATGAATACGGAATGGGTCCGTTTCGACCAGCATTTCACTGCCTACCGGCGTTCTGCACATCCCGTGTTCATCGGTCATCAACGGCAGGTCGCAGAGCGGGGATTCCACCAGCAGATGTGCGGCATTTTCCTGTTTCTCGACCAGTACGTACAGGGCGTATTCATGCCGGATGTGGTCCTGTAGAACGCGGAGTAGCACGCGTTCGTCCTTGCTACAGAGCGTCGCGACTGCCGAGATATCCTGCTGCTCCGTTTTGGGGCTCGCGGCGGCGAGTACCATGCGTTTCCCGGCGGGAGTATGCTCCTTCTGCGGCTTTTCCCTTGGGAAGAGGACGATGGGTTTCACAGCGGGCGCGCTGCCGGTGCGGATTTTTTCGAGAAGCAGTTCCGCTTCCGCGGCGATCCGGTCCGCATCCACAGTCTGGCGGATTTCGAGGAATTCCCGCAGCTCCCGGACAATATCGCTGCAGAACGCGCACGAGGAAAGGTGGCGTTCTATCTTCGCGGTCTCTGTGGCAGACAAGGATGGTACGCTACTGATATAGCGCCGCAGGTCCTCGATATGAGGGTGTGATAGGGACATCTGCGTAAATATATATATAATAAGTGCTAACGACCAAAGTTATCGGGAATAAATTCCTCAATCAGAGGAAAAATATTCCTTGCAGCGGTGCACGAAATTCTTTTTCGCCAGTCCCATGACATACTCGAAGCGTCCGCGTTCTTCCTCGCGATATTTTTCATAGCTGTGTCCGTTGAACTCACGTTCGTAGTAGACGAACCAGCTGAGGATGGCATTTTTCGATAGATCTTCGAGCATGGAGTGTACCGCGTTGAGATACTTCGAAGCGCTTTCGCTGTCGAGCACCTCCTTCTCCATGTAGGAGCGGACGACGGTGTTGCGCACATGGGCCACCGTCGGTTCGAGGAGGCGATCGCGGTCCCCGGTCTCGAAGAGCATGCGGTTGTCGTCCGGGCTGCTGCTCTGTTCCCAGCGCATGGCGTGAAAATCGCGGATGACTTCGACGATGGACGCCTGCGTGAGCATGCGGCGGTACTGGTCCTGATCGTCCAGGATATCGAAAACGAGTGCGACCAGCTGGGCGACATGATCGGTGTCCGTTGTGCGAACGAAGAGTTCGCCGACGATGAGATCCGGCGACATGCACTGTTTTTCCTGCAGCAGCCGGTCGGGTTCGCAGCGGTGGTAATGGTCCTCGAGAAAACCTTCCACTTTGTGCAGGGAGGGAGTGTGCGCGAGGCAATGGCTGACAAGGCGCAGAATGCGCCTGTAGGGACTGTCGAATTCCCCGAGCAACTCGGGCACCTGCTGCGAGATCTGCAGGAATATCACGCGGCGAAAGGCATGCTCACAGCTTTCTTCCGCGGCATCGTCCATCACATCGCACTGCTTCCGCAGGAAATCCGCGAGGCGGTAGCACGGTTTCTCCTCCCGGGGCAGGAACAGATCCTCGATGCATCGTGACGCTGCTGCTTCGAGGCAGTAGCCCGCATCGCGGAAAATGGGGAGATACCTCCTGTAGCGGGAGAGCAGTATCGCGGATGCCGTTGAAATGGCGGAATGGATGAGCTGCGACAGCTCCTGCTCGCTCACGTTTCCACGGACGACGCCGCGTAGCGCTCCCAAAAGGTTTTTTTCGCTCATGGAGATGCCCGTTTCATGGCCGATTAACAGGTTTGAGAGAATATACCCTTCTACCCCGAAAAAAAAAAGAAAAAGATTCTGCAGCGGCCGGACACTGCACGTACTTCAACAAGAGCGGAATATCATGGACGCAATCCTTTCC
>JAVVFP010000309.1:0-4284 GCA_032250495.1 Bacteroidota bacterium
AACATGGATCACTGCTGCACGTGTTCGACCGCAGTGCCGCAAGCGTCACGGTGCAGGTGCGGGGTACACGTACGTTGAAACTGCGCAGCACCATACGGCCGGTACGCACGACGCTGTCTCTTGGCGAAAACTACCCCAATCCCTTCCCCGCACAGGGCGTGACGCGCATTCCGTATGCGCTCGCGCAGCAGGGCATTGCGCGCCTGGCGGTCTACGACATGCTCGGGCGGCGCGTGCGCGTGCTGGCCGACGGCCTGCATGCCGCGGGCGGTCACACCGTTCGCTGGGACGGCACTGATACGCGGGGTGGCACGCTGCCGGCAGGAGTATACACCGTTCGGCTCGAAACCGCACAGAACATCCTTTCACGAACAATCACCATAAGCAGGTAAGGGGTGCAACATGAGACCACGCATGAAAACAATCTGCACATTGATTGCCGTCGCCATGACCGCGATTCCCGCGGCGGCCCAGGAATATCGGGGCGTCACACTCGAACTCATCGTGGATAACGGGGAGGGGCGCGCGCAGCGTCTCGCCGTCGGGGTCCGCGACGGAGCGACCGCCGGACTCGACCCGGAATTCGAAGAGGCGGAACTGCCGCCGCAGCCTCCGAACGAGGTGTTCGATGCACGGGTAATCAGCACGCCGGGTGTCTCACAGCTCGGACTGGGATCGCTCAGCGATTACCGGGGTTATCCGGCCGTCAGCAGCACGGAGTCGTATACCGTCTCCTATCAGGCTGGCGCCGGGGCTTCCGGCGTCACGCTGCGCTGGCCGGAGACGCTCCCGGGACGCGTGACGGCGCTGCGTATCGATGGAGAAGACGTGACAGGACAGACGGAGCGGGAGTCCCAGTTCGTGACCGGTCAGTTCTCCGTTGAAGTCCATTTCGACGCCACGCCCCTGCAGTTCCGTGCGACACCGTCACCCCTGGTGTTCGCGGTCAACAATGTCGACCCGCTTCCCGCGCGTACGCTGACCATTACCCCCGAAGGTGACCCGACCGCGTCCTGGACGATTGAATCCGACGTCGATTGGGTGGACGTGCGGCCCGCTTCAGGCGAAGGCGCCGCAGAAGTAACGGTGCGCGTGAATACGCAGCGCATGCCCGCGGGCTCCTACCAGGAGACACTGACCGTGCGTTCACCCCTGTATCCCGCGCGCGTCGATGTGCCGGTGCGCATGGATATGACCGTCGGGGTTGAGAACCGTCCCGCTCCCGCTGCGCTGTGGCTGGGGCGGAATTACCCGAATCCGTTCAATCCCACGACCACGGTGCGGTACGCGCTGCCGCGCGCCATGCGCGTGCAGTTGACGCTGCGTAACCTGCTCGGTAAGCCGGTCATGCGAGTACTGGACAATGAACTGCGAGAGGCGGGCTGGCACAGTATGCGTATAGACGCATCAGAGCTCCCATCCGGTATTTACCTGTACGAACTTCGTGCGGGCGGGGAAACGCGCAGTGGACGCATGGTGCTTGCTCGCTGACACCCCGTTTCGTCGGGTCACTCACAATACAAGTAACAGGAAAGCCCCGCCTTGGCGGGGCTTTCCTGTATCGGCTTGGATGATCTGCGCTTACCGCATGATCACCAGGGGACGAATCACCTGCTGCTCCCCGGAGGACAGCTTCAGATAATACGTGCCCGCGGGGAGATGGGCGGTGGAGTACTGCAGGGTGCGCAGTCCGCGCTGCCGCAGTCCCTCATCGAGCACGCCCACGAGCTTGCCGACCCGGTCATAGAGCTCGAGGCGGACGTCGAGGTCGCTGCCCAGGCGGTAATTGATGGTCGCCATGTCGCGGGCGGGACTCGGGAAGTACTGCAGCAGCTGGAAGTCGCCGGGCGACGGCGCCGCGCCGTTGCCGCGGATGGACAGCACCGGGGTGGTGATGCGTACGGTGTCGGTGCCGAGCGCTTCGCCGTTCTCGTCGTAGGAGATCCAGCGTATCACCGGGGGACCGCCGACCGTCGTGTCATGCGCGACGACGAGGTTGAAATAATCCGACAGCGCACTGGGCGCCACCGGCGTTTCGAAGCTGAACAGCGCTTCCTTCAATCCCTGCTCATAGCCGTCGAGACGCGCATCGCCCGGGGCGAGCGCGGTGCCTTCCCAGTGATCGCCCGAGCCGGCGATGATGACGGTCGAGTCACTTTCAGCCTGCACGGAGACCCATTTCACGGCACGCGTGCCGCTCGTGTTCTCCAGGCGCAGACGGTTGGCGTAGACCTTCTTGTCGATGCCGGTGGTGGAAACCACGCCGCCGCCTGTCGTCGGCGCCGAAGCGTTCCAGGGACCGTAGCTGTAGAGACAGCTGTCCCCGTCGGCGTGATGGATGACGAGATTGATGTTCCCCGTCCAGCCCGACGTGTAGTCGATACCGAGATTGAACTTCACCTGCGTGCTGGCGCTGATGAAACCGGTGATCGGGATGCGCGTGTAGGGCACGGACCAGGCGGTGGGAGTGAAGTCCACCGACAGCGCGCCGCCCTGCAGGAAGCCGGGGGCGGGCACGGGGGAGATGTCGATATGCGTGATTGGCGAGGACGGCACCTTCGTGTTCTGCACGATGAAGGTGCGGCCGGAAAGGTCGAGTCCGGTGAAGAGGAAGGGCTTGACCTTGACCATGTCGCACTTGATGGGTTCCTGCTGCTCCTCCTCACAGGTGTACTCGAAGCGAAGTGTGCAGCTGTCCTTCTGTCCGTGATGCACGACCAGCGTCATCGACACCGCACCGCCGGGCGTGGACGGCGTCGCCTGCATGCTCAGGCCCAGGCTGCCCGCGCAGGACGGACTGTACGTCAGCACACCCGACGTCGCGCCCGGTGTCACGGGCGTCGTCGGCGCGCAGGGCGTGGTGGTGAGCATGTCGATCGTTCCGCCGGTGAGATACCAGTTGATGGAGGTGATCGGGCTGCCCACGCCGTTGACGATGGTGACGTCGTATTCGCAGCATTCCTCGTCCAGCATGCCGTTGATCAACGAGTCGCAGGGATGCTCGTCGTCGCAGGGCGGCAGGTCGAAGCAGATGCTGTCGCAGAGTACCCGCTGGTTCTGGAATATGTACCCGTAGCGGATGCAGACGAAGTTGTCCGTGGGCGCCGTGTCGGTGAAGGAGAGCGTCGTGGTCGTCGAACCCGGCGAGAGAGAGAGTGCGGAAGGCGTGAGCGTCCCGGCGTCGGTCTCGAACCACATCAGCACCGGGGCGCTGCCGGTATTGCTGAGGGAGAGGTCGACGTCGTAGGTGCATTCGCCCGTGGAGCTGATGCCGGTGGAGGTGGCGGACGCCTGCTTGACCGACAGGGAGTCGCAGGGATCTTCCTGGTCATCGCAGGGCGGCAGGTCGAAGCAGATGCTGTCGCACACAACCCGCAGTCCCTGCACGTCCGTTATACCGAAGCGTATGCAGACGAAATTGTCCGTGGGCGCCGTGTCGGTGAAGGTCAGCGTCTGTGTGCTCGTGCCGACGGGCAGAGTAAGTGTCGGCGGAGCCACGCTGCCCTGGTCGGAATCGAACCAGCCGGTGAGCGCGGAGAAGGTTGGATTGGTCACCGACAGCACAACGGTGTACATGCACCTGCCCGCGGCGTCGACACCGGCGGACGCGAGGGAATCGAGCTTGACGGTGTAGCAGGTGTCCTTGCTGCCGGTCTGCTCGCTGATGTGCACGCAGGCGGCACCGGACTCCAGCGCGCCGGTCTGCTGATCACTGATAATGCTGCTGTTGATCAGGTGGCGCACCGCGCCGTTGGCCGCGAAGGTGTTGCAGGCGCTGTCCGCCTCCGCCGCGGAAGCGGGTACGTTGACGGCGAATACTGCTGAGGCCGTGTTGCCCGCACCGATGGGGGCGGAGCCGAAATACCAACCCAGGTTGCTGTCGCCGGATGAGAGTCCACCCGCCCATGTGCCCATGGTCCCGCAACCGCCGCTGAACATGCCGCCCGGGGCGCCCGCGGGAGCGAAGCCGTTGACGTCCGAGAAACTCAGCGGATTGCCATACGGCGACGCTGCAGGGGTCGTCGCGACCGTGGACGCGTACGTGAGGTCGAACAGGCTGCCGCGGGGGGCGCAGGGACCGAGTATCAGGTTGTCGGCCGGCGCGTCGTCGCGCGGGAGAAGGTCCGCGAACGTGATATGCCGCAGTCCCACGCTGCCCGGAGCGACCGTGAGCGCGAGCCGGTAGTTGACCGTGGAGCCGGCGGGCGTCGCGGTGGAAGGCGCCCAGCTCGTGGTGTCCGGCGCCACGCTTTTCTCGAGGAAGAAGCCGGTAGT
This sequence comes from Bacteroidota bacterium, assembly GCA_032250495.1. Lineage (GTDB taxonomy): Bacteria > Bacteroidota > Ignavibacteria > SZUA-365 > SZUA-365 > BM516. The sequence goes on from JAVVFP010000309.1 coordinate 4,276, forward strand.
GCCGACGAC
>JAVVFP010000310.1:0-4271 GCA_032250495.1 Bacteroidota bacterium
ACTTCCGCATCCGTGTCGCCGGAGGCGGCCTCTGCCGTGACGGTCTCGGTGCTGTCTGCCGTGAACAGTCCCGCGAGCGCCTCGCGAACGGAGGGGAAAGGATTGACATGCCAGAGAAAGGCGATGAGCACCAGCAGCAGCACGATGCCGAGCATGGCGACGAGTGGACCGCTGAAGCCGCCCCTGGCCGGGGTGTGGCTGGCCGGGGTGTGGCCGTCGCCGCCGTCTGTCGGGGTGGCGTCTCCCGTCTCCGCCGACGCGGCGCTATCGTCCGCAGCTGCGGTATTCGCTTCCTCCGTCGGCGTCGATGCCGCGTTCTCCGCCTGCGGCGGAGGAGGAGGAGTTTCACCGCTCAGATGAGAAAGATCGCGTGCGGGATACTTGTCCAGGACGCTGGGCCGCTCTCCCGGCGACGGGGAGGCGGAGGCTTCCGGTGACCGCGGGATCCGTTTGCCCGGATCGCGCGGACCGCTGCCCTCGGCAAAGTTGAAATCAGGCACAGGGGAACCCTTCGCTGGTGATGCGCTTGTTTATCGCCGCTTCGGGATGGTGATCTGCTTGATGTTGTGTTCGACTTTCTTCTTGTAATAATTCGATTCCGGACCGAGTTCCATGTAGCGTTCGTACGCGGCGAGCGCTTTCTGCAGGTCGTTGAGTCGCAGGTAGGTATCGCCGAGAATGCGATAGGTCTTGTTGTACTCGGGTCCGAAGGTGCGGGCGAGGATGAGCGTCTGTTCCGCGTCCGCGTATTTCCCGTCGTGCAGGAGGAATTCCCCGAGGCGCACGCGTGCCCAGGTCATGAAGGGATTGACCTGCAGCGCCTCGCGCATGTTGATGATGCCTTCGATGCGGCTTTCCTCGCGGTTGAGTTTGCCGCGGCCGATTTTCGCGAGGTTCTCCGCTTCCTGGATTTTCGCATAGCCGACGGAATCGTACACGCCGTACTGCATATGGTTGGGGAGAAAGTCGAGTGTGAGTATGTACTGGTCGACCAGGTTCTTCGTCGTCGCAGCACCGCCGCCGGTCTCGTGGACATTGAAGCGGACGACCAGTTCCTTGACGTTGTCAAAATTGACGTCGGTGCACACCGCGTCAACCTGCTCGGTGATGTACGTGTCGTTTATCATGCCCTCGTTCTGTGTCCATGTGGCCAGCACGATCAGTGCTGTCTGCGTGAAGCCGAGCAACGTCCCCTTCACCTGTGTGACGCCGTCTTCGAACGTCCGCGTCGTCTGCAGGTACATCTGTACGCCCTCGCCGAGCGTGACGATCGGGTGCATGATGACGTCCCCGCCCGGGAAATTGAGAAGATCCATCAGCTGATATTTGCCGCCGCCCATGGGGGAGACGACCAGTGTGACGTTACAGCCGTTTTTCTCGGGACCGGTATGATACAGCAGCCACATTTCCTCACGGCCGTCGCCGTCGAAGTCCGCCTGGTATCCATTGAGTGTGCCTTCCGGCTTGGTTCCGAGACAGACATCTTCGGCTTTCACGCCGTCGCCTCCCTCCGAGACTATGTCGGCAAGCGCCGTCGCGGGCAGTGTCACCTTGGCGTAGGCATCTTCCGGCGCGACGGAATATTCCATGCCGAACGCGAACTGGGCATGTGCCTGCGAGGCCGGTGCGAGAATACAAAAGGCGAAAAGGAGGGTGGTGGCGAGCGTTTTCATGAGCATCGAGGATGGATATGAATAATGTAGAAATCAAGGCCAAAATACAGAGTCTGAGATCCAGTTGCAACCAATCCGCAGGCATGTGGCCACGCAACGGACGGACCCTTTATATGCCCGCCGCGCGGGGATGTTCCCCGCCCGCCTCCTTCCGGCATCCGCCGTCCGGCATCCGCCGTCCGTCATCCGCCGTCCGCCGCGGCTGCGCGCAGCGCACGGTCGCATGTCTGCTGCGCGGGATGACGGGGACGCCGCCATATGATGGCGGTATTGACCCTGTCCGCCTGATTCCGCATTTTACACTCCGCCATACCCAAGATGATACCGGAGGTTTCGTATGCCGTTTGCTTCTGTCAATCCGGCAACAGGAAAGCAGCTCGAAGAATTCAGCGCGGACAGCCGCGAGCAGGTGGAGGAAAAGATTCGGCGTGCCGGGGAGGAATTCCGCCACTGGCGCGAGCGGCCGATCGGGGAGCGTGCCGGTCTGATGCAGGCCGCCGCGGAGGAACTGCGTGCGCGCAGTGACACCTATGCCCGCGCGATGACCCTGGAGATGGGGAAACCGATTACGCAGTCACGTTCGGAAGTGGAAAAATGCGCCTGGGTCTGCGCGTATTACGCGGAGCAGGCTGAAAGCATGCTCGCAGCCGAGATCCTGGCGTCGGACGCCTCGGAGAGCTACGTGCGTTTCGATCCCATCGGTCCCGTCCTTGCCGTCATGCCCTGGAATTTCCCGTTCTGGCAGGTGTTCCGTTTCGCGGCGCCCGCCCTGATGGCGGGGAACACCGCGCTGCTCAAGCACGCCTCGAACGTGCCGCGCTGCGCGCTGTTGATCGAGGAAGTCTTCCGCAATGCCGGTTTTCCCGAGGGCTGTTTCCAGACGCTGATGATACCTTCGTCGGCTGTGGGGGAGGTGATCGCGCATCCTGCGGTGCGTGCGGCGACGCTCACCGGTTCGGAGCATGCGGGAAGCCAGGTGGCCGCCGCGGCAGGGAAGGACATCATGAAAACCGTGCTCGAACTCGGGGGGAGCGACCCCTTCATCGTACTCGACGACGCGGATGTAGAGGAGGCGGCGCGCACCGGGGCCACGGCGCGCATGATCAATACCGGGCAGAGCTGCATCGCCGCGAAGCGCTTCATTCTCACGGCTTCGGTGGCAGAGCGCTTCACGACGGTGTTCTGCGAGAAGCTGGCGGACATGGTCGTCGGCGATCCGCTGGACGATGCCACCGAGGTCGGCGCCATGGCGCGGGAGGATCTGCTGCGCGAGCTCGATGCGCAGGTGCGGGAAACGGTCGCCGCGGGAGGCCGCCTGCTGATGGGTGGCAGCCGACGGGAAGGTCCCGGCGTCTTCTACCCGCCGACCGTGGTGACGGACGTGCGTCCGGGCATGCCGATGTACGAGCAGGAAACCTTCGGTCCGGCTGCGGCAATCATTATCGTGCAGGACGAGGAGGAGGCCATCGCCGTGGCCAACGACAGCACGTTCGGTCTCGGCGCGAGTCTGTGGACGCAGGACCGTGCGCGCGCGGCGCGCCTCGCCGCACGCATCGAGGCCGGGGCGGTGTTCGTCAACGGTCTTGTCAAGTCCGACCCGCGCCTGCCCTTCGGCGGCGTCAAGCGTTCGGGCTACGGCAGGGAGCTGTCCCATTACGGTATCAGGGAATTCGTCAACATCAAGACAGTGTGGATCGCCTGATGAAACGCGCACCCTACGTTCCCATCCTTCTCCTGCTGCTGCTCGTCGCCTGCGGCGGAGAAGAGCAGCGTCCGGCACCGCCGTCGATAACCCTCGTCGAAAGCGTACCGGTGGAAACCGCACTGGGCCTTGGCGACATCGCCGAGACGCGCGAGACCTGGCTCGCAATGCTCGGCGCGGCGGAAGAAACTCTCGACATCGCACAGTTTTACTACGCCAACAGGGAGGGCGAGGCGCTCGAAGACGTGCTTCGCGCCGTTCTCGATGCAGCGGACCGCGGCGTGCGGGTGCGCGTTCTCGGTGAACGGAAGTTTTACGATACGTACCCGGAGACGCTGGACCGCCTGCGCGCCCATGCGGGCATCGAGGTGCGGCTCTATGATATCTCGGACAGAACTGCGGGCGGTGTGCATCACGCGAAATATTTCGTTGTCGACGGACGGCGGGTATTTGTCGGCAGCCAGAACTGGGACTGGCGCGCCCTGACGCATATCAACGAACTGGGCGTGGCCGTAACGGACGGTCCAGTCGCGACGGCGTTCACGCATGTTTTTGATTTCGACTGGGTGCTCGCGGAGAGCCGGGACCTGGAGGCTGCGAGCGTCGCCGCGGGTACGATAACCACGCAGTTCCCCGTCGTCATCGAGGATTCGCTCGGGCGCCACGAGGTAACGCCGGTGTTCAGTCCGCGCGAATTGCTCCCGATGGGGGCGCTGTGGGATGAGGATGCGATACGAGAGCTGATCGGCGAGGCCCGCGACAGCATCAAGCTGCAGCTGCTCAGCTACCGCAGCTACCCGTCGCTCGAGGACGTCCTTCTGCGGGCAGCGGCGCGCGGTGTTCGGATTTCCATCCTGGTATCGGACTGGTCGCTGCGGCCGGAACAGCAGCGGGAC